>NZ_PUED01000116.1 GCF_003024925.1 Paramuribaculum intestinale | reverse complement strand
AGATCGACGCACGACTCATCAGCCGCCCCACCCCCGACGAAATACGACGTGCAGCCGGAGTGACTTCCGATCTGCCGCTGCTTGCGCTCGTTCCCGGAAGCCGGAAAGGCGAGATCCGCAACAATCTTCCCGTCATGCAGGCGGTAGCGTCGCTTCATCCCGGCCTACAGCCCGTCGTGGCCGGAGCACCCGGAATAGACCCTGCGTTCTACACACAGTTCACCTCGTTCCCGGTCATCGACAACCTGTCATTCCGGCTCATGGCGGCAGCAGAAGCCGCACTCGTAACCTCCGGCACAGCCACGCTCGAATGCGCACTCGCCGCGACGCCACAGGTTGTATGCTATCGCGCCAACGGATCGCGACTCTCCTATGCGATCATGAAGCGACTGATACACACTCGCTACGTATCCCTCCCCAACCTCATAGCCGACGCACCGGTGATCCCGGAGATGCTCCTCCATCACTGCAACGTGACCGAAGTCAACGACCGGCTCACCGACATACTCTCAGGTGCGCCCGGACGACGCCGACAACTCGACGGCTACACGGAAATCCGCCGACGGCTCGGAACGAGTCGGGCCGCGTCGACTGCCGCCGCCGAAATAATCGACGACCTTGTCACCCTTCAGAAACATCAAACGACAACATCCATATGAACATTCCATCCACGCAACTCCCTCCGATACCAGCCCAACGCCCCGTCCGCATACTTTTTGTCTGCCTCGGCAATATCTGCAGATCACCTGCCGCACACGGCATGATGCAGGCTCTTGTCGACAGCCGCCACATGTCCGAATCGTTTCTGATCGACTCGGCCGGCACAGGAGGCTACCACATCGGATCGCTGCCTGACTCACGGATGCGCGCCCACGCCCGCCGAAGAGGTCTGTCGCTTGACCACCGTTGCCGTCAGGTCTGCGAGTCAGATTTTACCGACTTCGACATAATCATCGGCATGGATGCCTCGAATATAGCCAATCTACGGCGCATGGCGCCCTCACCCGAAGCGATGGCCAAGGTAATCCCCATGTCGGCCTTTTTCAGCCTCGCCACCCGCTACGATCATGTACCCGACCCCTACTACGAGGGAGCGGAAGGTTTCGAGCTCGTGCTCGATCTCCTCGACGACGCCACTCTCAATCTTCTCGACACAATCGTAGCCGCCCGCGACTGAATCGGCCACACACCAACACACCGCCACATCGCCGTCCGATCTCCCCACGGATACATACAACGACAAAGCGGCGCGCCCCGTGGGGCACGCCGCTCGTTTTATCCTTGACTGGATGGATTACTTGTTCTCAACGATGGTCACTGCGCGGTCGAGCTGCACAGCCTTTTCACCGAGGTCGGTGAGGTTGCCGTTGTCGACAGTAGCGTTGAGCTGGCTCTCAGCCACACCGAAGCGAACGAGCTGACGCTGAACGCCGTTTACACGGGCGTGACGCAGACGGGTGTTGATAGCGTCGGTGCCGGTGTAGTTGTCGGCCCAGCCGGTGAGAGTGTAAGTCTTGCCGCTCTCCTTCATTACAGAAGCAACAGCGCGGAGCACGTTCACCTCACGGGTCGAAAGGCTCGACTTGCCGATAGGATAGTAGATGGTGGTCAGAGGCATAGCGGGGCACTCAGCCTTCTCTACCGGACGGTTCAGGCAGTCCTGGAGCTGACGCTCGAGGTCGGCGATGCGGGCGTTGGCAGCCTGCAGACGAGCCTCGATGGCGCTGCAGTCGGGAACTTCGGGGCAAACCGGAACAACGGGAGCGTCCCAGGTGCGCTTGTTGAAGTTGTAGGTAACACCTACATAAGCCTGCAGGTCACCTACTGTCTTCTTCTCAAACTTCACAGTCTCCTGCGGGCCGTCGAAAGTGCTGAAACGAACGTCGAGGAAGAGCTGTACAGCCTTCGATACGTTGAACGAGTTGATCCAGCCTGCGCGGAGCGAGGTGTTGAAGTTGTGAGCGTTTTTCCACTCGCCGCCGAGATAAGCAGTGGTCCAGTAAGCGCCACCACCGAAATAAACGGTCGAGTTGTAGATGCGGTCGGGGCGATAGCCACACCACCAGTTGGTGAGGTTGACCATTACGTCACCTACTACACCGAACTCGTTGAATTTCTGCTTCCAGTACTGGTTGTCATAACGAACGTCGTGCCAAACAGGAACCTCTGAAAGGCCCTTCATCTGTATGTAGTTGCCACCCAGACGAAGACCGATGATGGGCGAGAACCACTTGCCGACGTAGATCGACGCAGCGGGAGCAATTCTCTTGCCAAGACCCTCTTCAGAGTCAAACTTCGAGAACATTACACCTACGCCACCTTCACCGGTTACGAACCAATTGTTAGAGAAGCGATTGAACAGGTAACCCTGCGAAGGGTCCTGCACCGTCTGAGGTGCTTCCTGCGCAAAGGCCGATGCACCGAAAAGCATGGCGCAAGCAAGGCCAAGAATACTTCTTTTGAACATAGCTTTTGTGATGTTTATAAAAATGAAACGTGTAATTTGAAGTGCAAAGTTAACTAAAATTTCTTGAATTATTAACCTTTGCACTCATTTTGTGATATAAATATAACCACTGATCTTATATTTCACGAATTAGCTTCCATACAACCTCGGTCAACGACCGATAAAATTCTTTACGCGCTCCAGCACGGCCTCAGGCGTGAAGCCAAACTTCTCGTCGAGCACCTTGTAGGGAGCCGATGCACCGAAGCGGTCAAGACCAAACACCTGTCCGCCTACACCCACGACTTCACGCAGAGTCGAAGGCAGACCCGCAGTCAGTCCGAACACAGCCACACCCTCCGGAATACAGCTCTGACGATAGTCAGCCGGCTGGTCAAGGAACAGACCGATCGACGGAACCGACACCACCTGCGCTCTGACACCCTCGGCCTCAAGCAGCACGGCGACATCACACAGCAGCGACACTTCCGAGCCGTTACCCACCAGAGTGACATCGGGATTTGCAGCTTTACGCACCACATATCCGCCCTTCTTCATCTGAAGAGCCTCCTCGTAGCGGTCAGCACCAACCGGCTTCAGATCAGGCACATCCTGACGCGTGAGTATGAGAGCGGTCGGCGTATGTTTGTTCTCCATAGCCATTTCCCAGGCTATTGTCGCCTCGGCGCTGTCAGCCGGACGGAGCACAAGCAGAGAACGGCGGCCATTGAGATTGTGAAGCTCCTCGAGCAGCCTCATCTGAGCCTCATGTTCCACAGGCTCATGGGTGGGACCATCTTCGCCGACGCGGAAAGCATCGTGAGTCCACACATACTTCACCGGAAGCTCCATAAGAGCCGCCAGTCTGACAGCCGGCTTCATATAGTCGGAGAACACAAAGAATGTGCCGCATGCAGCGATCATGCCGCCATGAAGGGCAATGCCGTTCATGATCGAAGCCATTGTCAGCTCCGCTACGCCTGCGTGCAGGAACGCCCCGCTGAAATCACCGGGAGCAAAAGCACCTGTCTGCTTGAGGAAAGCTTCGGTCTTGTCGGAATTGGCCAGGTCTGCGCTCGACACTATCATGTTCTTCACTTTCTTGCCAAGCTCGGTCAGCACGTCGGCCGAAGCCGTGCGTGTGGCCACATTGGCCTTGTGAACGATCGAACGGTAGTCGATCTGCGGAAGAAGACCATCGATGAAATCGGCCAGCTGACGCGCCTTTTCAGGATTGGCGGCAGCCCAGGCCTTCTCTTCCTCGCGGCGGCGTGCCACGATCGCACGCAACTCGCTGCGGCGTGCCTCATAAAGAGCCTTCACCTCCTCGCGGATCACCCAAGGATTCTTCGGATCTCCGCCAAGATTCTCTATAGTCTTGTCGACATCGGCGCCACTCTTGCTCAACGGCTGGCCGTGAGTCGAACACTGGCCTTCGAAATTCGAGCCGTCGGCTGTCACACAACCGCGGCCCATCACCGTATGGCCGATTATGAGAGTCGGCTTGTGACGCTCGGCATGAGCCTTACGCAATGCACCGGCGAGAGCTTCAGGATCAGTGCCGTCACACTCTATCACATGCCAGTGCCATGCGCGGTACTTCGCTGCATAATCCTCATTATCGACAGCGTCAACATCGGTCGAAAGCTGAACTTTGTTGCTGTCATAGAACATTATCAGGTTACTCAGACCCAGATATCCGGCTATGCGTCCCGCACCCTGGGAGATCTCCTCCTGAATACCGCCGTCGGATATGAATGCGTATGTCTTGTGCTGCATCCAGTCGCCGAAGCGGGTCGCGAGGAAACGTTCGGCGATAGCCGCGCCGACTGCCATCGTGTGACCTTGGCCAAGCGGACCCGAAGTATTCTCAACGCCTCTCTGAGGATTGACCTCGGGATGTCCGGGAGTCACGCTGCCCCACTGGCGGAACTGCTGCAGCTCCTCCATAGTGTAGTTGCCTGTCAGAGCCAGGACGCCGTAAAGCATCGGCGACTGGTGTCCCGGATCAAGAAAGAACCGGTCACGGGCTATCCATGTCGGATCATCGGGATCTGTCACCAGAAACTGCGAGTAGAGCACGTTGACGAAGTCGGCTCCACCCATCGATCCGCCGGGATGTCCCGATTTGGCCTTTTCGACCATCGCTGCGGCAAGCACCCTGATATTGTTGGCGGCCGCGTCCATTGTCTTTCTGTCCATATCTTTTGATATCGGTATGTTCGGTTTTGAGCCACAAAGTTACTCAAATGCACTCACAATTGCAAATAATTGTCAAAAACTCACCACACGTTATTTCCAGGGATAATCCCGTCCGACATCACCGTCCGACATCACCGCCCGAACACACCCCTAAACTCATACCGCCGCATATAACGATCCCGGACTCTGCGTGATGTCGCAGTGTCCGGGATCATCTATATCATAGCAGCCGGATCAGGACGGCCGCTGTATCAGTCGGCTACCGGAATATCCGTATTTACATTCTTCGAACCTATCAGCGCGTAGTAGAGGATATACACCGCACAGCCCAGCGGAACGAAGTAGCTGATCAGGTAGTTGCAGGAGAAGTCTGCCACCCAGGCCTGAATAGCCACCATTACCGCACAACCGAACACCATGGTCATGAATGCGCCTGAAGCAATAGCAGTGTATTTGCCCAGACCCTCCACAGCCATGTTGAAGATACCTCCCCACATGACCGATGTGCAAAGACCCACGAGAATGAAGGCGAAGATACCCACCGGCACTTCGGCCCAGATCATCTCAAGCTTCGCCCAGTCTACACCGGGGATATTCACGAGCCAGGTCTGAGGAGCGAACATACCGAACAGTATCAGCACAATCGCTGCGGTAGATGCCACTGTGATCATCTGCTTCGAGGACACTTTCGAGCCGATGGCGCCTCCGACGAAGCGTCCGACAAGCATCATCAGCCAGTAAACAGCCACGATCAGACCCACTATGCCGGCGTCCATCCCCAGACCGGGAGTCACGGCATCCTGTGCGGCGGTAAGATACTGGAGAATATAGGTCGGCACACCAACTTCGATTCCCATATAAAGGAATATCGCGAGAATACCGAGCTTGAAGTGGCGGAAAGAGAAAGCACTGTACTTGTCCTTCTGTCCCGGAGCGAGCTTCTTTGCATGCTCTTTCTCCTCGATCTTCTTGAGGTCGGCCTGCTCGGGCTCGTCGATCTTGGTGAACAGTATCACCACGAAAGCAATGATGAATATGCCGCCGGCAATGAAGAGCGCCGGAGTGGCATCGCTCACGGTAGCCTTGGTGGCATCGGCAATAAGAGCGCCCATGATTATATAGACTGCAACAGCTGCCGCACTGTTGAACACGCCGCCGATCTGTATCAGCTGGTTGCCTCTGTTACCGCCGCCACCGAGGATGTTAAGCATCGGGTTGACAACCGTATTGAGCATACACATGCAAAGGCCGCCGATGAAGGCGCCGACAAGATAAACGGCAAAAGCTGCGCCACGCATGCTTTCCCAGCCGCTCATCCACTGCACGAAGATACCGACTATGCCGACTATCAGGGCTATGAGGGCCGTGCGCTTATAGCCCACTTTTTTCAGAAGCATGCCGGCGGGAATACCCATCAGCAGGTAAGCGATAAAGTTGCCGTAGTTACCGATCTGTGCCTGGAGATTGCTGGCACCAAACTGATTTTTCACAATGACAGCCATCGGCGAACACAGATTGGTCACGAAGGCAATCATAGCAAACAGGGCTATCATCACGATGATGGCACCCCATTGTTTTTTCTCGTTGCTCATAATTGATGTGGTATTGATTTGTTTGATAAGTAAATCACATTGATTGTTGTATCATCGGCGATCATGCATCCCGACGGTTTTTGTCCGAAGCCGAGGGGCATGCAACCGGCCTACCGTGACGGTTTTCATGGCATCTGAAGCAAAAACTTGTCAAAGTTAACCATTTTTTTGTTTTCAGCCCCTATTCCATCGCATTTTTTTGCCTCAGCGCTCGCCGAAAATATCACTGCCGATTCTCACCATCGTGCTGCCTTCCTCGATAGCCAACGCACGGTCATGACTCATGCCCATGCTGACGGTATCAAACTGCGGCTGCCCGGAGGCCGCTCCATGCCGCAGGGCGTCGAAACTCCCTCTTATAGCCTTGAAATCGGCCCTCACCCTCGTTTCATCGTCGGTATTCGACGCCATCCCCATCACGCCACGGAGCCTCACCCCCGGCATCGTCAGCGCCTCGCGGGCGGCCTGCTCCATCTCATCAGGCAGAAATCCGGTCTTGGTTTCCTCACGCGCCACATGCACCTGCAGCAATACGTCCACACGACGTCCGGCCTTCACAGCGGCATCGCTGACAGCCCTGAGCAGACGCAGCGAATCAATGCTCTGTATCATATCGGCCACTGCCACCACCTGCTTCACCTTGTTGGTCTGCAGATGACCTATGAAATGCCACTCTATGTCGGTCGGCAGAGCCGCTGCCTTCTCCTGCAGCTCCTGCGCCCGGCTTTCGCCAAACACCCGCTGACCGGCGGCATAAGCCTCCATAACGGCCTCTGACGGATGAAACTTGCTTACGGCAGTCAGCTCCACCCCTTGGGGCAGAGCCGACTTTATTTCCTGAATTCGGGAGGCTATATCCGACATCATTGTCATTCCTCCTTTGCAGCGGGAATGGTTCCGAGCTTGGCCTTGTAGACATCCATCAAGGGAGTCTCGGCTATCGACTGTATCTCGAAATCGGCCATAGTCCCCTCCATGCCGGCCATAAAATTGTCGTATGCGCCTTTCAGATCATTGCCGGCAGTGAGGATGAGCGTCGAAGTCTTCTTCTCGACAGCGGTCTTTTCGTCGATGGTCACAAAAGCCACCTTCACAAGATACCATTTGTCGGCCGAATCATCCCAGAATATTTCCGAGATCTTGGTGCGCTTGACGGCACTCACCGAGAAGTCGCCGGAGATGAACGGAGTCTGCTCCTCAATGATGCGGCTTTCAGCCTCGGTGAACGAAAGGGCGTCCACCAGATAAGGCTCGGTCACCTTCTTGACCACACCGTTTTCCATCATCTTGTCATATCTCACTTTGCATTCAAACCAGTTTGCCATTTCAATATTACGTTTTATTGTTTATCGTTTTGCGGTCTGCAAAGTTAGCAATCACAAGCCACCATTTACAATTAAAAATTCCTAAAAAAACATCATCTCACTACCACCTTACGGCTGATCATCGCGCCCGAATTGCCTTCGACCGTCAGCACATATACACCCGGAGCCATGCCCGATGTAGCGATCGTCACCGTGCCGCCGCTGCCCTTGGCCGTACCGGCCGACTGACCCGCTATCGACGTCAGTGTTGCTCTCAGACCGGCCTCTCCGGCTATTCCGGCCACTATACATCCGTCGGACTGCTCCATTGAGAACCGTCTTTCGGTATCGGCCGTCACATCACCGATCGACGACGGCATCCCGAGCAGCTTGCGCATGGCGTTCTCGGCATCAAGCCGGCCTGCGCCCCACTTCAAAGCCACCGGTTCGGTGTCGGCCGGCATCGCCTGAGCCGTGCTGACCAGAAGATCACGCACTCTGTCGACAGTGAGAGTAGGATCCTGCTCAAGCAACAGGGCCACCACGCCGCTCACGTATGGAGTAGCCATTGAAGTGCCCTGCATCTGTCCCCAGTAGTCAGTACGCGACGCCTTCATCGCACCGCTGAGACCACTGCGGTCAACTTTAGCCGACAGATCGCCTGACGACGGCCCTGTAGCCTTGACCCACGGCGTGCTGACGCTTGAGATTACCGTCATGCCCGGAGCACACAGTTCCGGAAGTTTTTTCCCTGAAAATGTCGTTCCGCCTGCCCTTATACACCTCCCACTCAGCCCACCAACCAACGAGTGTAGATCTCGGTTGGCCCCGTAGCATTTAAAAAAAAAAAATCAATAACAAACATAATAGCACACA
>NZ_PUED01000115.1 GCF_003024925.1 Paramuribaculum intestinale | reverse complement strand
GATTGGGGCAGAGGCCTCGATCATGACTCTTTTGTGCCTACACAATCGGCACAGAAACATAAGCAATTGATTTTTAACGTTAATCTTTTCTAAATCTCAACGAGAATTTTGGAATACAACATAGAAGGAGGTGCTACATGGAGGGCATGTTCTCAAAATGGAGCTGTTGCTCGACTTCGCCACCGCGGAGGAACGTTTGGATCGCATAGATGCTTTCATCGACAGCGTTCTTGCTGCTAATCCGAAGGCAACGACCTTCGACATCAACGAAAAGCTGCGTCGCTCACACGCCTATATAAAAAGAGGTGTTCTCTATTATGGAGATGAGAGCCGGAATCTCAATCCACTGTTGGCTGAGACAATTCTCCGGAATGACAGAATCGACAGAATCGAGAGTTTCGGGGCGGTCATCGAAGCTGAACTTAACCGCCTATGCCAAATATATAAGGTGGAGCGCAGAGACCTCATTTCCCTCATGTCCGAGAGAAAACCGAGTGCAGCCCGGGCTGTGAATCAGCTTCGCGGTATCTTCGATAATACTACACTTGATTACAAGGATTTGAAAAGTGCAATCAGGGAATCCGGTTTTCAGATCCATCGCACTGAATCCGGAGATATTCTTGCTGTAAACTTCAACGAATATATCATCATTGACCTCAGGGCCGAGGGCTTCGACCTGACAAGACTCGACTACAAACCTCAAAAGAAAGAGCAGCCAACTGTTCAGAAACCAAAGGAACATCAGTCTCAGCCCAAGAAGTCCGGCATCCGTCCTTTGCAAGATGCCGGAGGCGGTGCCTCGGATTCCAACCGCGAATGGGAGGTCGGCAAGAAGCCCGACTACGATGATATTGACGATGGCCGCACATTGAAGATGTAGCGATTATGGAGGTCGCGGACTTTCTCACGTAACACTTCCGGACGGTTGTAATATGTTTCTAAGAATTATGCCTCTTAAGTTCATGAATGATGTCTCTAAAATACATGATTAATGTTGTGCATTTCGTTTCCCGCCTTCCGCCCTTGGTAATTTTGTGAAAAATAAAAATAAACACGCCTGTATGATACAGTTTCCAGTCATAGTCACATTCGCCAACCAAAAAGGAGGCGTCGGGAAGACAACCCTGTGCGTGCTCTTTGCCCATTACCTTGTGGCAAAGGGCGTAAAGGTCCGTATACTCGACTGTGACCGTCAGATGTCGGTTGTCAGACGGCGCAAGGCCGACATAGACCGCTATGGAGAGGAAGCGATACAGTTCCTGGCTGATCCGGAAAGAGTCAGCAACGCCGAAGAAGTCTATGACATGGTGGAGAAAATTTTCGGGAATCAGGATTATGAAGTCACGCTCATTGATACCCCCGGCCTTGTACTGAACGAACCCAACAAGCTTATTCTTCAGAACTCCGACCTGATTGTAACTCCTTTCCACTATGACAAGATGACGCTCTCCTCTACGTCTACCTTCATCATGTGCCTTGACATGATGAAGCGCACTCTTGGTCAGGAAATGAGAGCGAGGCTCTACCTCATACCCAATCTCCATGACGGCAGAATCGGAACAAGAAGCGAGCTGATGCTTTGGGAGGAAGCCCGCGATATTTTCAGCAGATACGGTATCGTCACTCCAAAAATTTCAAGGGTGTCCTCGATGGAAAGAATAAGCACCGTAATGCCGCTCGACCAGCAGTTGAAACTCGTCACTCCGGCCTTCGACAAACTGTATCTTGACATCTTCGGCAGTCTCGAACAATTCCGCATGTCTGCGAAGTCCACCATAGAACAGAAGACCACTGAGAAACCGGTCATCACAGAGATGATACCCGAACTTACGGATACGGACGCACCTTCCGACCTGAATTTTGAAACCGACAATAATACAACCACAGATGGAAAACCAGAATAATACTACCCAGGCCACGACACCCGTTCCCGGCTTCACACGCAAGACCGTGTTGAGACCAAAGACAGAATCCTCGGCTCCCGAGACAAAGAAAGAACCGATACAGGAGGCTGACAGTGATTTTACGGAAGCCTGTAATATAATCGCAAATAACGGGGAGGAGCCGACAGCCTCTGAAGCAGAGACAGCAGAAAGCTCCCACGGCCCAGACATGGAGGAAACAGACGAATGGGAATCCTTCATGGAGAATCTCCGTAACTATGAATCACGGGGCTGTCGTGAGAACCGCACTTACTGCCGCCTCGACAACGATATAGCCGACGCTCTTTACGAACTCGACATCAACGGTTCGAGCCGTCCCGACATCGTAAGCGCCGTAATGCGCGGATTCCTTCTTCGCAACAAGGAGCGTCTGCTCCAACTGCGCCGTGCGAGGAAAAGCTTTTTTGAAACTATATAAGACCTGTGATATGAAAAGACAATGGACTGACTCCCATACTGAAATGCTACGTGAGCTTTATCCGGTCGAAACAATCGAGCGGACAGCCGAGATTATCGGTTTCAGCCGGACAACCATAAAGGTCAAGGCCCGCAAATTCGGTATTGTCAAGGGAATGAACGTGGAATGGCTCGACAAGGCCACGGTAGTACGTAACAACTTCGACAGCCATTCATTCGCAGAAATCGCTGACATGATCGGGGCTACCAAAACCACAGTGGCAAGAATTGCCGGGAAGCTGGGGCTTAGACGTACCCGGAAGGAAAACAGGCACATCCGTTCGCGTGTCCGCAAGGATATGGTCAAGCGCGAGAAACGGCGTGTCATATTCGGCTTTGACCCGGTTACACGCATAAAGGTCGTGACCAACCGCAGGAGAATCAGGCTTCGTGCCGAGCTTAAAGCGGCGGGATATATCGTGGAGAGGATGGCAAACATCCTGTATTTCAAATCCGAGGACTGCCGCAATCTGAACAAGGAGAACATAGCCTCACGTCACGGTCTGCGTTTCGCCCCGTGGCCGTATGAGGAAGAACCATTAGTCAACGCAATATAACACCACACAGCATGAAATTCGGAGACATATTCCCCCTGCTGCTCGTACTGCTGATTCTGTACTACGCGGCAATGATAGCGATGGACTTATACAAAGCCAGACTCGAAAAAGAGGCCGAGAAGGAAAAAAACACCGAGGAGGAAATCGACATTTCTGACGAAGCCGCCACTTTCCAGCCTATCCGCATAAGGCGCGACGATCCAAAGAAGCCTGTCGTACCTGCATCGGCCGAATCCCCAAGGAACGAGACAGAAGACAAGAATAAGGATAAAGCCAATACCGACGCACCCTCGAAGAATGAGGAAAAGAGACCGGAAGTTCCTAAGGACAACGAGCCTGTGCAAGACAAAGAGAAGGCAGATGAAACGCCGGAGACAAAGACAGACCCATTCGACCCTGAAGCATACAAAATCCCCGATGAAGTTATTGCCGAGCATCGCAAGGAACATTCGAAATCAGCGAACGAACAGGTATCTCATTCCGAACCTTCTCCATCATCCGGTCCACAGCCATCGACTCAAAGGAAAAAGCCTCTTCGTGGGCCGGTAATGACCAATGGTATTCCTGCGGATGACCTTGTTTCCTTGATTGAGGCTCAATCCAACGGAATCCCTTCCGACTTGCAGAATTTCGCATACAAATGTGAGTCCACTTGAACACCGACTCTATCCCCTCTCCTCCCGTTGCCTTTATCGAACACCGCTGCCTTTATTGAACGACGTTGCCTTGAATGCCCATTTATGAACATCCAACAAACTTCAATATGCAGAAAATCAAAAAACGCTGCCTCCGTGCAGCAGCCCGTTTCAAGAACTCAGGCTTCGCCCGCAAGGGTGTGCTCGCGCTCGGCGCCCTCACCCTCACGGTAGGCGACATGATGGCATCAAGCAAGGGTGCCGCAGGTTTCACCAAGGCCACCACCGAAATATCGTCCTACCAGACACCGGTCTCCAATCTGATGAAGGCAATAGCAGCCGTCATCGCGCTCGTCGGCGCTTTTAATGTTTATTTCAAAATGAGCAACGGCGACCAGGATGTGAAAAAGACCATCATGCTCACCATCGGCGGCTGTATCGCCTTTATCGCTCTGAGCGAGGCATTACCGCTTTTCTTTAAGTAATGCACAACTATACAGACAATTAAGCATTACGCATTAAGAATTCATAATTGAGTAAAGTGGCGATGAATCTCAATGGCTACCCTGTTTTCAAAGGGTTACAGAAACCACTGGAGTTTATGGGAATCCGAGGACGTTTCCTTATGCTGGCCGCTGCCGCGATTGGTGTATCATTCGTCGGGTTCATTGTATTCTCGATAGTCTTGGGCAAGCTTGCCGGGTTCATTGCCATGCTCATTATGGCGGCGGTCGGCATAGCGACCATCTTCATCAAGCAGCGCGGCGGTCTGCACAACAAGCGCCGTGACAACGGAATTTTCATCTACAAAAACATTTTCAAACGATAACACAGATGGCTAAGACAAAGAAACGCATATTCGATGGCTTGTACGCCCAGTTGGAGGAAACTGACGGCTCCGTGGTTCTATTCTCCGCAAAGGGCGAGCCGTCTGTCATATTCTCCATGACCAACCCGGTGCAGCAGCTCTGCACCGATGCCGAGCAGTACATGCTCTTTCAGGATGTGCTGTCGAATATCGTTCAGACTCTCGGCGAGGGGTACGCCCTCCAGAAGCAGGACATACTCTGTAAGCAGGCTTACCGACACGATGTGCCGGAAGATGCAGAGTTCCTGACACGCAGCTATTTCAAATACTTCGAGGGAAGAGAGTTTACGGAAATCACCACATATCTTATTATAACGCAGGAAGCACAGCGAGGTCAGTTCGTGCAGTACGACCCGAAGAAATGGCTCGACTTCCATGCAAAGGTCTCCAAGGTAAGCGACATTCTCGCGGAAAAGGGAATCAGACATAAGAAGCTGACCAAAGCCGAGGTCAGCGAATACTGCCACCGCTTCATGGCGTTCCAGTTTCGTCACGGCCCGTTCTCGATGACCAACTTCAAGGCTTCGGACGAATACCTGAAAACCGGTGAGCGTGTAATCCGTTCATACCCACTCGTTGACATCGACGAAATCAACCTCCCATCTGTCATACAGCCTTATACCAAGATTGGTATCAACGGATACGGCATTGCTACCGATTTATTGTCGTTCCTTACTTCCGTGCCACATACAGATTGCGTGGTATTCAATCAGGTGGTTCAGATACCCAATCAGAGAAAACTTCTCCGGAAACTTCAGGCGAAAGCGAAGCGTCACGGCTCCATGCCCGACCCGAGCAACAAGATTGCGAAGGCTGACATCGAGGAAGTGCTGAACCGTCTTGCCGTCGATACATCCATGCTGGTGAACACCAACTTCAATATCCTTATGAGCTGTCCGGCAGACAAGGTGACTCCCGTCACGTCCTATCTGGAGACCAAGCTCTATGAGTGCGGCATAATGCCCTCGCGCACCGCTTACAACCAGTTGGAGTTGTTTGTGGATTCATTCCCCGGAAACGCCTATTCGTTCAATCCGGACTATGACCTCTTCCTCACTCTCTCGGACGCCGCCCTTTGCTTCTTTTTCAAGGAACACCTCAAAGGGTCGGAGACGACACCGCTGACCACATACTACACCGACCGCCAGGGGCTTCCGGTCTGCATAGACATAACCGGCAAGGAAGGCAAGGTCAAGATGACCGACAACGCCAATTTCTTCTGCATCGGTCCAAGCGGAAGCGGCAAGTCGTTCCACATGAACAGCGTTGTGCGTCAGTTGCTAGAACAGAATACTGACGTGGTTATGGTAGATACCGGAGACTCATACGAGGGTATCTGCGGCTATTTCGGTGGTACCTATATCAGCTACTCCAAGGAGAAGCCTATATCCATGAATCCCTTCAAGGTGACAAGAGAGGAATACGATTTGAACTTCGGTGAGAAGAAGAACTTCCTCAAATCCTTGATATTCCTGATTTTCAAAGGCAACGAGCTACCCTCCAAAATCGAGGATATGCTTGTGAACCAGACTATCGTGGAATATTACGATGCCTACTTTCATCCGTTCGAGAAGTTTACCGACATTGAGCGTGACGGTCTGCGTCAGAAATTACTTGTCGCAGCCAAGATGGATGACGAATACGAGAAGTATGCCCATGAAATGGAGGGTATCGACGAACAGATACAGCAGCCGCCTGCGAAAGAGGAAACGAAGGCTCTCATGCTCCCCTCAGAGGAACGGAGGTTAAGGCTGATACGCCAATGCCGTGCCTTCCAAGCGGTCGTGCTGGACAAGGCGGCGACTGATTCGGAAAAGGAGAAGGCGGCTGCTAAAATCGAGCTGTACAAGAAAGAGCTATACGAGACCTCAATGCTGGTAAAGATTGACAAGCAGATTGACCACATGGAGGAGCAGAAACGCCGTCTTAAGGTCAAGGAGCTGTCATTCAACAGCTATTATGAGTTTGCTCTCGAACGCATACCGCAGATTACCTCTCTGGAGAAAATCAAGTTCGACATCCGGGATTTTGCCGCCATTCTAAAACAGTTCTACCGTGGCGGCGAGCTGGAAATGACGCTCAATTCCGACCTCGATGTAAATCTCTTCGACGAGAGGTTTATCGTGTTCGAGATTGACAAGATTAAGGATGATCCGGTTCTTTTCCCTATCGTCGTGCTGATCATCATGGACGTGTTCCTACAGAAAATGCGTATCAAGAAAGGCCGCAAAGCCTTGATAATCGAGGAGGCATGGAAAGCGATTGCCTCGCCCACCATGGCAGAGTATATAAAGTATCTTTACAAGACGGTCCGCAAGTTTCACGGCATTGCAGGTGTTGTCACTCAAGAACTTAACGACGTGATTGACTCCCCGATTGTCAAGGAGGCAATCATCAACAACTCGGACGTGAAGATACTTCTCGACCAGACAAAGTTCAAGGACAGGTATGAGGACATCGCCGCAATTCTCGGTCTGACCCCGATTCAGCGTCAGCAGATCTTCACCATCAATGCCCTGAACAACCATGACAACCGCAATTACTTCAAGGAGGTATGGATATGCCGTGGTCAGAACTCGGATGTGTACGGTGTCGAGGAACCGCCTGAATGTTACTGGGCATACACCACCGAACGGGCCGAGAAGGAGGCGTTGAAAATATATCTCCGTCACTACGGCACAATGCAGGATGCAATCACCCACATAGAGATTGACCGCAAGAAAGCCGGAATCAGCAAATATCTCGATTTCGCGAGACAAGTCAACAACCGTCAGAAAGTAATGTCATTATGGTAGGATTAAGATATATACTCCCAATCATTGCAGTCACTCTCATGGCTGAGAGTGGATATGCCCAGTGGAAGATTGTCATTGACCCGAAGACAATCGAGCAGGTCGGCATCAACATGGCCTCGCAGAAGGCAATCGAGGACGAACACAACAAACGTCTCGACACCATCGCCTCGAAGCAGAAGAAGCTGGAACAATACACCATAAGCATGGCTACCATCAAGGAGATGTACAAGCTGACAATGGAGAATGTATCCGGCTTCGGCACTGAGAGCAAATATTATGTCGAGATAGGACGCTGCGCCCTCGACATAATCCTTGACGTGCCCGAACTCATCAAGGTGGTCAATGGCGCCAAGTTCACAAACAAGTTGCTGTGCCTTAACGAACTCGGCAACATCGTCACCGAGACCCAGCAGCTTGTAGCTGACTTCGTGAATATCGTTAACAACGCCAAGGTCAGGAATCCGCTGAAAGGTCAGGCTACCGCCGAGACAAAGAGCGACGGCTACAATCTCCTTGACCGATACGAGCGTCTTACTCTCGCAAACCGCATCTACTCCGACCTGATGAATATCCGCTACAAGGTTCAGGGTATGATGGCTATGGCACAGTATGCCACCATGAACGACCTGTTCTTTGCCATTGATCCGGAGGGCTGGGCGAACATCGTGGTGATGACAAATCAGGTCAACGGCCTTGTTAATGACTGGAACGGACTGCATAAAATCGACAAGCTCCAGATTGACTATGACAAAATTGACATTATCAATCAGTTCAAATGGGGATTCTGATGGGACAGGTATTTAGGAAAATAATGCCGGTATTCCTCGCTGTATCACTGCCCTTTAGCGCATCAGCGTTTGACTGGCCGCGTGATTTGCCTACTTTCGAGGCTCTGATGGCACTTCACAAGTGCGTGAAGAAGGACGAGGACGCTGCACTTACTCGTGTCGCAACCAGTTTCGGTGAGCAGTCGATTGTGACCAAGGGCGCGAAAAAGTTCAATGATGTCCGGACTACGCTCGACACCAAACTCAATAACACCTATTCTTACGTTGTGCTGGCCGGAGCAATATCCGCCACCGCTTCGTCGCTCTATAGGCTCGTCCGGGAGTATAGCTCGTTTACATCCAACACATTCAAATATGTCAGCGAAAAACCGTTCGTGGCATGGTACTATAC
>NZ_PUED01000114.1 GCF_003024925.1 Paramuribaculum intestinale | reverse complement strand
TAGTGAATCTTGTGGCTTCCTTGAGGTCTTTTATGGATGTTTTCACCGAGTCTCATCGGTCACATAGCTCGCTATGCTCCCTCTTCGACTCGTAAAAACACCTCATAAAATCCTCTCAATGAACCTCACAATTAAATTTAAACAGTTTCTTAGAGGGCGGTTCTTGGTGTGGCGGGAGGCCGGTCTTGTTGCGCTGATGTGACCGATTTCGGTTGCGCGGGTGTGAGTGCGGTCGGATTTCGCGAGGTCCGGCGGCGTCAGCGCCGTGGAGAGTTAGTAAAAATGTCGATATTTGTCAAGGCGGCAATAATCTTCGGTGGTAAAATATGGGGAATTCGCATGATATTTTGTAATTTTGCAACTCATTTTTCACCCTTGACAGATGATGACCCTCGAAGAGATAAGAAACACCATAGCTCCCGAACTTGAAGCGCTCGCCCGGCGTATCGACAGTGCGCTCGGCTCGGGCAATCAGCTGATGAACAGTGTTGTGGAGGGCTATTTGAAGTCGAAGGGCAAGATGATACGTCCGATACTGGTGATACTGACCGCGAAGATGCTCGGGGAGGTCAACGACCGTGTGATGGCCGGCGCTGCCGCCGTGGAGCTGCTCCACAACGCATCGCTGCTCCACGACGATGTGATCGACGAGTCGAAGATGCGCCGCGGTCGGCCAACCGTCAACAGTCGGTGGGACAATCACATAGCGGTGCTGGTTGGTGATTTTTTCGTCAGCTCCTCGCTGCAGCAGGCCTTGTCGACCGAGGATATCCGCGTGGTCAGCTCTATAGCGAGTCTTGGCCGTCTGCTTTCGCTCGGAGAGATCGACCAGATATACAACGCACGCTATCATTGTCTTGACGAGTCGGCCTATCTTGAAGTGATCCGCCGCAAGACGGCCTCGCTGTTTGTGTCGTGTGTGGAGATCGGAGGCTATGCCGTCGGGGCGAGCGAAGAGCAGCTTGCGCCGATGCGTCGCTATGCCGAGCTTCTCGGTCTCTGTTTTCAGATCAGGGATGATATATTTGACTATTCGGACGACGCTGCGACCATAGGTAAGCCTGTGGGCAATGATCTGCGCGAAGGCAAGGTGACGCTGCCGTTGCTGTCGGCGCTCAACCGCACGGATCTCGCCGAAGCGGCGTCGATGCGTGAACTTGTGGGCAAGGATGAACTTTCTGACGACGAGATAGCCGTGCTTATCGACTTCGCCCGCCGTGGCGGAGGCATAGACTACGCCTACGCACGGATGGAGGAGCTGGCATCGGAGGGTATCGCCGAGCTTGAGCGGGTGGCATCGCCGTCGGGCAAAGCAGCCGAGGCTCTTGCCGACATATTCCGCTACATCATAGAGCGCGACCGGTGAACCGGATCATTCCATGTAGCCGGATGCGGTACGGAGTGGAGAATATAGTGTTTTTTGCGGAACAACCTACCCCGCCCGGTCGTTTTTATAGCAGGTTCATACCACAGACATTCATCCTATAGCCTATCACGCGATACTCAAAAGGGCGTACAGCCTCGTTGAGGGCGGATGCAGGATTATTATCACGATCAAACTATTGTTTATGGATCATCTTCAACAGATAGCGCAGCGGCTCAAAGGTCTGCGCGAGGCAATGGACGTAACCGTCGAGGCCATGGCCGAGATGTGTGAGGTGGACACCGCCACCTACGCCATGATGGAGCGCGGCGAGCATGATATAGCCATGAGCACGCTGCAGCGCATAGCCACGAAGTGTGGCGTGGAGCTTCCGGCGCTTCTCTTCGGCGACGAGCCTCGCATGAGCAGCTATTTCATCACCCGCCGCGGACAGGGCGCGCTTGTGGAGCGGTCGAGCGCCTACAGCTACCGATCGCTTGCCGCCGGCTTTGCCGGCCGGAGGGCTGATCCGTTTATCGTCACTGTGCATCCTCTTGCCGCAGGCGCGCCGCTTCCGGCTGAGACCACCCATGCCGGACAGGAGTTCAATATTGTGCTCGAGGGCTCGATGGAGCTTCATATCGGCGGCCGAATAGCCGAGCTCGCCACCGGCGACAGCATATATTTCAACGCCGAACTGGGTCACCGCGTGGTGGCCACCGGAGGCAAGCCAGTGAAATTTCTCGCAATAATATTCTGACGCAAAATCTCACATCATCATGATAGAACGTTTCACAAAACGTAGCCGCTTCACGTCGCAGCAGGATTTTATCGATAATTTCAGTATCGACATACCCGACCACTTCAATTTCGCTTACGATGTGGTCGACGCATGGGCCGCCGAGCAGCCCGACAAGCGCGCTCTGCTCTGGACCAACGACAAGGGGCATGAACGGTCGTACACGTTTGCCGAGATAAAGGATCTGACCGACCGCACCGCTTCGTTTTTCAGCAGTCTCGGCATAGGGCGCGGCGACATGGTGATGCTCATACTCCGCCGGCGTGTGGAGTTCTGGCTGTCGATCATAGCTCTCCACAAGATCGGCGCCGTCGCGATTCCGGCCACTCATCTGCTGACGGCCGGCGACATAGTGTATCGCTGCAACGCCGCCACTATAAAGGCGATAGTGTGTGTGGGCGACAGCAATGTGCTCCCTCATGTGGAGGCCGCCATGCCCGACTCTCCGTCGGTCGACACTCTGATAAGCGTGGGGCCTGAGGTGCCGGAGGGATTCCACAGTTTTGCCGACGGCATAGCCTCGGCAGGGGAGTGGAAGCGACCCGAACCGAAGAACGACAACAGCGACACGATGCTGATGTATTTCACCTCCGGCACTACCGGAGAACCGAAGATGGTGGCTCACGACTTCACTTATCCGCTCGGGCATATAGCCACGGGTTCGCTGTGGCACGATCTCGGTCCGGACGACCTGCATCTGACGATAGCCGATACGGGCTGGGGCAAGGCCGTGTGGGGAAAGCTCTACGGACAGTGGATAGCCGGAGCGACGGTGTTTGTCTACGAACATGAGAAATTCACTCCGGCCGACATGCTCCGCATGATAGAGCGCCACCGCATCACCACCCTCTGCGCCCCTCCGACGATATTCCGCTTCCTCATTCGCGAGAATATGTCCGACTACGACCTGTCGTCGCTGCGCCACTGCACCATAGCGGGCGAGGCGCTCAATCCGGCGGTGTTCGATGCCTTTCTGAAACAGACAGGCATCAGGCTTATGGAGGGATTCGGCCAGACCGAAACCACCCTTACGATAGCCACTATGCCGTGGCTTGAGCCGAGGCCCGGAGCGATGGGTGTGCCCAATCCGTGCTATGACGTGAGACTTCTGCTTCCCGACGGCACTCCGGCCGAGGATGGCGAGCAGGGCGAGATCGTGGTGAAACTGCCGGAGGACGGAAGCCGTCCGGCCGGACTCTTCAAGGAGTATTACCGCGATCCGGAGCTGACGGCCTATGCCACCCGGGGAGGGTATTACCATACGGGCGATCTGGCGTGGCGCGACGAGGACGGCTATCTGTGGTATGTGGGTCGTGTGGACGATGTGATCAAAAGCTCCGGCTACCGCATCGGCCCGTTTGAGGTGGAGAGTGCCCTGATGACCCATCCGGCGGTGGTGGAGTGTGCCATAACCGGCGTGCCCGACGAGATACGTGGCCAGGTGGTGAAGGCTACCGTGGTGCTGGCGCCTGACTGGAAGCGCCGTGCGGGCGAGGAGCTTGTCAAGGAGCTTCAGCATCATGTCAAGCAGGCCACGGCTCCCTACAAGTATCCGCGTGTGATAGAATTTGTCGACGAGCTGCCCAAGACCATCTCCGGCAAGATCCGGCGTGTGGAGATACGCCGGCGCGACGCTTCTGGCGGGATGCCGGCGACGTAAAGATTCCCTTATTTGAGTTAAAAACGACAAATTACCTGAGGGGACTATGGATTTTATAGTAATTTTGCGATTGCCATGATAGAAGTGCAAGGTATCACCAAGAGTTTCGAAGGGCTTCAGGTGCTCAAAGGCGTAGACCTGCGGGTCGATGCCGGAGAGATCGTGTCGATAGTCGGGCCGAGCGGCGCCGGCAAGACAACGCTGCTTCAGATCATGGGCACTCTCGACCGTCCGGACAGCGGGCGGGTGAGTTTCGACGGCGAGGATCCTCTGTCGATGAATGCCTCGCGTCTGGCGCGGTTCCGCAACCGCAACGTGGGCTTCGTGTTTCAGTTCCATCAGCTGCTGCCTGAATTCACGTTGCTGGAGAATGTGGCCATGCCGGCTCTGATCGGCGGTCGCAAGCGCTCCGATGCTTTCGCAGCGGCTCGGCGTCTGGTGGACTATCTCGGCTTGTCGCAGCGCATGGATCATCGTCCTTCGGAATTGTCGGGGGGCGAACGCCAGCGGGCGGCGGTGGCCCGCGCTCTGGTCAACGATCCCATGGCCGTGCTCGCCGACGAGCCGTCGGGGAGTCTTGACTCGCGCAACCGCGCCGAGCTTCACCGGCTCTTCTTCGATCTGCGGCGCGACTTCGGGCAGACGTTTGTGATCGTCACCCACGACGAGAACCTTGCCGCCGACACCGACCGGCGCATCATGATGGCGGACGGTATGATAACATCCATAGAAACCAAATAAAAACACAGATAATAAACAATAAAAACACAGAAAAGAAACGTATGAAAAACTTCAAGCTCATGGCGATCGTCGCTCTGATAGCGATGTCGCTCGGACTGACAGCCTGCAATTCAGGCGGAGATGACGACAACAAGATGTACTACTCCAACGTGGTGACCTACGAGGGTAGCGCCGGCGGTATGATCACTTTCTCTTTCCAGGAGATGAACGACTCTCAGCCGATCACATTCCGTGCCCAGGGCTCTATGCCTGCCGATGTGCTCATAGGCCAGCGCGTGTATGTGTCGTTCACCACTCCGTCGACGGGACTGACCGAGGGTATGGTAGTCAGCCTGACCCAGTGCGCTTCCATTCCGAATGTGAAAGCATCGCTGACCGATCCCGTGCCTTCCAACTGGCAGGATATAAGCTCGATCTATCTGCAGACGATGTTCCGTAGCGGAAAGTGGATCAATATGGCCGCTCTGGTTCCCTACAACCTTGAGGCCCGTATCAATCCCAAGTTTGTGATCGATCCGGCTACCGTCAACAATGACTATCCCGAGGCCTACATGTATTTCGAGAATCTCGGCACCGGTGCCTCGACAGGCTCTGTAAACAGCGCTACCCTGATAGCCACCTACGACATATCAGAGGTTTGGAATCTTTCGACCTGCCTTGGTCTGAAGATACATATCAACAACACCAACAGCAGCGTCAACGGCGGCTCTTCGCAGGGCTGCGAGATAAGCGCCGACGGCAAACTATTCACCATCAAGAAGCAATGAGCGGCAACAACGACAATCCGACGGGGCCGCAGGAACTTAAGATTGATTTCCCGCCTGAGGTGGCCGACGGCCGCTATGCCAATCTGGCGATAGTGAGCCATGCTCCCAGCGAGTTCTTCATAGATTTCATATCGGTATCGCCCAATGTGCCTCAGGCGCGGGTTCAGAGCCGTATCATAATGGCTCCCGAACATGCCAAAGGGCTGCTCTTCGCCCTCAACGACGCTGTGCGCAAGTATGAGGCGACGTTCGGCGAGATCCGCCACAAGACGCCCAAGGGCAAGAACGGCGGCAGCGCTCCGACTGACGGCGGCATACCGAATCCATTCATTCCGGGAGGCATGGCTTGACCATGCCCCCCTCTCTCTTTTTTTTACATCCCGTAGTAACACCTCCCCTCCACGACATCATCATGAAGCAAAACAATCTGGCTCTCTACAACTCTCTGACGCGCTCCAAGCAGCTGTTTGTCCCGATACACCCCGGCAAGGTGGGCATGTATGTGTGTGGTCCGACGGTATATGGCGACGGCCATCTCGGCCATGCTCGCCCGGCGATCACTTTCGATGTTCTCTACCGTTATCTCACGCATCTGGGCTACAAGGTGCGCTATGTGCGCAACATCACCGATGTGGGTCATCTGGAACACGATGCCGACTCTGGCGAGGACAAGGTGGCCAAGAAGGCCCGTCTGGAGCAGCTTGAGCCGATGGAGGTGGTGCAGCACTATCTCAACCGCTACCACGATGCCATGGCGCGGCTCAATGTGCTTCCTCCCTCGATAGAGCCTCATGCCTCGGGTCATATAATAGAGCAGATCGACTACATCAAGAAGATACTTGAGAGCGGATATGCATATGAGAGCGAGGGATCGGTCTACTTCGACGTCCCGAAGTATAACCGCGATCATGCCTACGGCAAGCTTTCCGGCCGCAATATCGACGAGCTTCTCGCCACGACCCGCGAACTCGACGGGCAGCAGGAGAAGCGCAATCCGGCCGATTTCGCTCTGTGGAAGAAGGCAGCTCCGGAGCATATCATGCACTGGCCTTCGCCCTGGAGCGAGGGATTCCCGGGATGGCATCTGGAGTGCTCGGTGATGAGCGAGAAGTATCTCGGCGAGCCGTTCGACATACATGGCGGCGGCATGGATCTGAAATTTCCCCATCACGAGTGCGAGATAGCGCAGTCGGTGGCCCACAACGGTCACGACGCCGTGCGCTACTGGATGCACAACAATATGATCACCATCAACGGCCAGAAGATGGGCAAGTCGTTGGGTAATTTCATCACTCTTGACGAATTTTTCAGCGGCTCGCATCCGCTGCTTACGCAGGCCTATTCGCCGATGACCATACGCTTCTTCATACTTCAGGCCCACTACCGCGGCACTGTCGATTTCAGCAACGAGGCTCTGCAGGCGTCGGAGAAGGCTCTGCAGCGTATGCTCGAGGGTCGTCGACGTCTGGAACAGCTCAAGGCGTCGGACGAGTCGACGGTCGACGTGGCCGCAGTCGAATCACGCTGCTACGAAGCTCTCGACGATGATCTCAACACTCCGGTGGTGATTGCGGCTCTGTTTGATGCCTGCGGCATGATCAACCGTATCAACGACGGCCATGACAAGGCCACGCAGGCCGATATCGACGCTCTCCGCCGTCTGTTTGACACCTTCCTGGGCGATATACTCGGCGTGACCGACGAGCTTGGAGCTGCTTCGGCCGGAAGCGGCGCCCGTCTCAAGCCGTTTGAGGACGCGGTGGAGCTTCTGCTGCAGATACGCGCCGAGGCGAAGGCAAAGAAGGACTGGGCAACGAGCGATCTGATACGCGACCGCCTGAAGGAGATCGGATTCAATGTAAAGGATACCCGCGACGGCTGGGAGTGGAGTCTCGCGTGAGGATCGGAAAGATAACGTTTCAACAGACAGGTAAAAACATGTACGATATAAGCGATGCCATAAGATATGCGGGGGTCGACGACACGGGCCGCAAGATGTTTGAGAGCCAGTATCCGCTTCCGTCGGGGATGTCCTACAACAGTTATGTCGTGTCCGGATCGACCCACTCGGCGATACTCGACAGTGTCGACGCCGAATATGGCGACGAATGGCTCGACAATCTGACCGCCGCTCTCGAGGGTCGTCAGCCCGACTATCTGGTGATGCTCCATGCCGAGCCTGATCACTCGTCGAATATCGTCAGGGCGCTCGTGCGCTGGCCGGGAATGAAGATCGTGGCCGGGAAAGCGGCTCTGCAGATGTTGCCGCAGTTTTTCTCCGGTGTGGACTTCGCCGGGCGCCTAATGGAGGTGAAGGAGGGTGATGTGATAGATCTGGGCGACCACAGACTGCGGTTTTACGCTGCACCGATGGTCCACTGGCCTGAGGTGATGGTGGCGTTCGAGGAGTCGGAGAGTGTGCTGTTCTCGGCCGACGCTTTCGGACGTTTCGGCGCTGTCGGTCTCGGCGGCGGCTGGGACGACGAGGCGCGCCGCTATTATGCCAATATCGTGGGCAAGTACGGCAATCAGGTGCAGGCGCTTCTGCGCAAGCTCTCGCAGCTGACTGTCGACGTGATAGCTCCGCTTCACGGGCCGGTGCTGAAATCGGATCTCGGACACTATCTCGGTCTGTACGAGAAGTGGAGCCGCTATGAGGCTGAGCGCCGCGGCGTGCTCGTGGCCTACGCTTCGGTCTATGGCGGCACAGCCGATGCGGCTCTGGCGCTCGCAGGGATGCTTCGGGCTTCGGGTTGCGAGGTGGTGGCGGTGGATCTGGCGGCAACAGATGTGTCGGAGGCTGTCAGCCTGGCGTTCAAATATGATTCGATGGTGTTGTGTTCGGTGACTCTCGACGCCAACATGTTCCCGGCGATGCACCGTTTCCTGCATCATCTCCAGAGCAAGGGTCTGCGCGGGCGGCGTGTGGGTCTGGTGGAGAACGGTTCGTGGGCTCCGGTGGCGGCACGCAAGATGTCGGCCATGCTGTCGGCGATGAATGACATGACAGTCGTGGGCGAGCCGGTCACTATACGCAGTCGTCTCTCTGACGATTCGCTCCGTGCGCTCCGCGAGCTGGCTTCGCAGATCGACAGCTGAAAAGACAGGTGTAAGTCATATAGTGTCGGCTCCGTGGCATCCGCCGCGGGGCCGACGTGCGTCTGATAGGTGGCCTGGGCTGGCGCGGTGCGGCTGATCTCGCACGCTCAGCGGCTCGGCCGAATGGGGTGAACGCTCTGCCCCCCGGTCTACGC
>NZ_PUED01000113.1 GCF_003024925.1 Paramuribaculum intestinale | reverse complement strand
AACTTTCTCATGGCTTGATTGGTTCCGTCGCCTTTCACGCAATTATGAAGAATCAACAGAGGTCGCTGAAGAAATGATTGATTTGGCTGCCATAAAAATTTTATTGAATCAAATTTAAACAGTTTCTTAGAGTATGTTTGTATTTCGTGTTAAATTCAAACATACGCTTAGACCCACAAAGCGCTGTGTCAGCAATGCGATACTGACACAGCGCTTTCTCTATATCACACCGGCGCACCCTCCCCGGCACATTCCGCCTGTCCGATCCCTGGTCATGACAAAAAAAAATCCGGCCATCGCTGACTGGATTTATATCTTACATCAAAGTATAAGAATTACTTACTCTCTGTCGGCGCACTGAGATCCACACCCGCGAGATCCGGGTCGATCATGATGCGGCCGCAATACTCGCAGACTATGATCTTCTTGTGCATCTTGATCTCCATCTGCTTCTGAGGCGGGATGCGGTTGAAGCAACCTCCGCAGGCATCACGCTGTATATATACGATACCCAGACCGTTGCGGGCATTCTTGCGGATGCGTTTGAAAGCCGCAAGAGTGCGGGCGTCGATTTTAGGCTCAAGAGCCTTGGCCTGTTCGCGCAGACGCTCCTCGTCCTGCTTCGTCTCCGACACGATTTCGTCAAGCTCGGCCTTCTTGTCGGCCAGCACATGCTTCTGATCAGCCAGACGGTTCTCGGTCTCGGCGATTTCATTGTTCTTGGCGTCGATCATGCGGGCATACTCGTTGATATGCTTCTCGCTCAGCTCTATCTCGAGAGTCTGGAACTCGATCTCCTTCGACAGCAGATCAAACTCGCGGTTGTTCCTCACATTGTCGATCTGCTCTTTGTATTTTGCTATCTTGGCCTGTGAATCATTGATTTTCTCCTTCTCGGCAACCGACTTCTTGCGGATTTCTTCGATCTCCTTGCGGAAATTCTCTATACGGGTGGTCAGACCCTTGATCACATCCTCAAGGTCAGCGACTTCAAGAGGAAGTTCGCCACGCACAGTGCGGATTCGGTCGATTTGCGAAAGTAGCGTCTGCAGCTCGTAGAGCGACTTGAGGCGCGACTCCACTGAGAGATTCTGTTCGTTTTTGTTCTTGTCTGCTGTAGCCATAGCTTACATGTAATTTACAGGATTTGACTCTACGTGCGAGTCACGGACTGCAAAGTTAGGAAATTTTTTCGTAATAATATCGGTAAAAATGCCTATAGTGCAATGTTCGCTCTCAAAATGGCCTATGTCGGCTATCAGAATATTGCCGCCATAGTCGGCAAAATCATGATATTTCACATCGGCCGTCACCATCGCGTCAGCACCGCAGGCCACTGCAGCAGGGAGCATCGAGGCGCCCGAACCGCCGCATAAAGCCACACGGCTCACCATTCGCGACCCATCCGGAGCGCTGTGACGCACCACCCGGGCACCGAACGCACGCTTCACCTCACTCAGGAAATCCACTGCCGCCAAAGGCTCCGCAAGCTGACCGACAGCGCCGGCCCCACTCTCGCAGTCAATAGCCCTCACCTGCGTCAACCCGAGCATTTCGGCCATACGGCGCGACACGCCCGACGGCGCATTGTCCAGACACGTATGCAGACTATAGACCGCAACACCATTTCTGATCGAATACTCCACGGCGCGCTCCACCGGAGTCGATCCGGTGATATGCTTCAGACCGCGGAATATCAGCGGATGATGACTCACCACCAGATTACATCCCGCAGATGCCGCCTCGGCTATCACACCGGGAGTCGGATCCACACACAGCATGACGCCGGTGCATTCGCGCGACGCATCGCCTGTCTGAAGCCCGCAATTGTCATAGCTCTCCTGCAGACTCAGAGGAGCGAACTCCTCCAAGGCGCCGATTATATCACTGATTTTAGGCATATCTGAAAAACAGCGGAGGGCACTTGACGCCTTTCGCCGTCTGCCCTCCATCGTTTTAATTTTATTTCTTTTCAGGTTCAGTCACAGCTATGCTCAACTCATCGAGCTGGCTTTGGTCTATCGTGCTCGGAGCGTCGATCATCATGTCGCGGCCCGAATTGTTTTTCGGGAAAGCTATGACATCGCGGATGCTGTCAAGACCGGCCAGAATCGACACGAAACGATCGAAACCGAAAGCCAGACCGCCGTGAGGAGGTGCGCCATATTTGAAGGCGTCCATAAGGAAGCCGAACTTATATCGCGCTTCATCTTCCGACAGACCGAGCAGACGGAACATGTGATCCTGCAGCTCCGAGTCATGTATGCGTATCGATCCTCCGCCAAGTTCGTTTCCGTTGACCACCATGTCATAGGCTGTGGCACGGACAGCACCGGTATCGGTGTCGAGCTTGTCCACATCCTCCGGGTTAGGCGCAGTGAACGGATGATGCATGGCATAGTAGCGCTGCGTTTCATCATCCCATTCGAAGAGAGGAAAATCCACCACCCACAGACACGAGAACTTCTGCGGATCACGCAGCCCGAGACGCGAGCCCATCTCCAGACGCAGTTCGTTGAGCTGCTTGCGGGTTTTCATAGTCGCTCCGGCGAGTATCAGCATCAGGTCGCCCGGATTCGCACCGCCACGCTCAAGCCAGCCGCGAAGCTCATCGTCGGAATAGAATTTGCCTACCGAACTCTTTATCGAGCCGTCATTTTCAAGCTTAACCCACATCATGCCCTTGGCACCCACCTGCGGACGCTTCACGAATTCAGTCAGCTGGTCAAGCTGCTTGCGGGTATAGTCGGCACAGCCCGGAGCCACGATGGCTCCTACATATTCGGCATCATCCATCACCGCGAAACCCTTGCCGGTCGTGAGATCCTTCAGCTCCACAAACTGCATCCCGAAGCGGGTGTCGGGCTTGTCACTGCCATATAGACGCATCGCATCGGCCCACGTCATGCGCGGGAACGGATCAGCAAAGTCTATATCCTTCACATATTTGAAAATATGCTTCACAAGTCCCTCGAACATCTGAAGCACATCCTCCTGCTCCACAAACGACATCTCGCAGTCGATCTGTGTGAATTCAGGCTGACGGTCGGCACGCAGATCCTCGTCACGGAAACATTTCACGATCTGAAAATACCGGTCGAAGCCACTCACCATCAGAAGCTGCTTGAACGTCTGAGGCGACTGAGGCAGAGCATAGAACTCACCGGGATTCATGCGCGAAGGCACCACAAAGTCGCGGGCACCCTCCGGAGTCGACTTGATCAGCACCGGTGTTTCCACCTCAAGAAATCCCTTCGAGTCGAGATAACGGCGGATTTCGAAAGCCATGCGGTGGCGAAGCTCCAGATTGCCGCGCACGCACGAACGACGCAGATCCAGGTAGCGGTACTTCATCCGCAGATCATCGCCGCCGTCGGTGTCATCCTCTATGGTAAACGGAGGCACATCACTGCGGTTCAGCACCTTGAGCGAGGTCGCAATGATCTCTATCTCACCGGTCGGCAGATTCTTGTTCTTATTCTCGCGCTCCTGCACCGTTCCGCTCACCTGCACCACAAATTCACGGCCAAGCTTGTTGGCGGCATCAAAAAGAGCTGTGTCCGAATCACTTTCAAACACGATCTGGGTGATACCGTAACGGTCGCGCAGATCAACGAATGTCATGCCGCCCATCTTTCTGGCACGCTGCACCCATCCGGCGAGTGTCACTTCGCGGCCTGCGTCAGAAAGGCGCAGCTCGCCGCATGTATTGGTTCTGTACATTTTTCTATCTCGACTATATAATCGGTTATGTTGTTTCAGACCACAAAATTACAAAAAATCCGCTTTCACGGCCGAAAATCGACACGGAAAAGCGGATCTTATGAATCTATTGTCTGATTTTGCCACGGCTCGCGCGGCCCTACGGCGCAGTCGTCGTCAGCCTATGGTCACCTGAGTGGCTCCAAAGCCATATTCACGAAACGAAGCGTCCTGCACCTGACATGACTTGTAGCGGTGGCGCAGCTCCTTCATCAGAGCCTGTCTCAGCACTCCCTCGCCCTTGCCATGAATGAATATCAGCTTGCGGCCACGGTTATGCATATTGGCGTCCATCACCTTGCGGAACTCATCCACCTGATAGTTCAGTATCTCGGCCGGCGACATGCCGGCAGTCGTGTCAAGCAGCTCGTCGATATGAAGATCAGTCACGAACGGATCACCACCCCCTGAAGTCCGCGGCTGACGCTGCACCTTTTTGACCTGACGGCGTTCCGGCCGCCGTTCAACAGGCGTAAGCATAGCCTCGGCGATCACCTCAGGCTTCACTGACACCGCATCATGTCCCAGCTGCACATCATCCGTCACTATCGGCAGGGCTATCACATCGCGCTCGAAATAATCGTTCGGACGGAAACAGTTGACACGGAGAAACCTCGTCAGATCCATCCGCTTCTCCACGTCAACCGGACGCTTCATAGCAAAACCCTTGTCGCGCTTGAAAGCGATCATCTGCACAGCCACATGTTCCATGTGCGCGAGATCGGCATGAGTCATCTCGCCGATCAACAGCTGGATATTCGGCTCCACTATGCCTGCATAGCGTGTGGTCCACTCCTCCTCATCGCCGCGCGTGAGGTAAGTGAAATAGAGATAGTAGTTTGAATCGTTGACTATCGATATGTCAAACCGCGTGGTCGACAGCTGCTTTATGTCAGCAGGCTCATAGCCCAGCACCACATTGAGCTTGTCGCCGCCCTCCGTTTCCACAATCGGAAGTTCCGGCTCGGCCTTCACCTCTTTCGACGGCTTTTCGATCTCCTTCGGAGCCACGGCTGGAGCGGCCGAAGCGGCGGCACGGCTATCGCCGGCCTCGCTGACCACCACGCATTCGCGCAACATCACCGGAGTTTCAAAACCATCCTCGTCAACATAAGCGACATTGCCGTCTATACGCACTATGCGGCCGCCGCCCACTGAATTGAGAAACCTTACGGTATCACCTGTTTTTGCCATCATTTCTTACTTTTTAAGTCGTTGAGAAGGCTCTCCACAGCCGCGCGCAGCTGGGTATCCTCCTCTTTCACCACGGTAGCCGGATCGTTGGCCACCTTCACATCCGGTTCAAGCTGGGTGTTCTCCAGATAATATCCTTCGGAAGTGCGGAAACCTGTCACCGGAATACCGAACACGAGGCTTGGATCCTGCAGCGTCACCCAGTTGACCGAACTCATCGTACCCGGAACCGGCATACCAACAAGCTTGCCGAGTCCAAGGTGACGATACACCCAGGGAGTGCCATGGGCATTCGAGTAGTTGGCCTCGCCGATCACCATCACACTCGGTTTGTTCCAGCGGCGCGACGGCATGTCGGTGGTTTCCACTCCGTGCACATCCTGAGTCAGATACTTCTTACCGCTGAACATCACTTCGATATCCTCGTGCAGACGGCCGCCGCCATTGAAACGGGTGTCGATCACGATACCCTCCTTGTCGATATACTCGCCGAGCGCCTTAGCATAAAGCTTGCGGAAGCTGCCGTCGTCCATCGACTGGATATGCACATATCCCAGACGTCCGTTCGACCAGCGCTCCACATCAGCCTCGCGCTGACGCACCCAGCGGTCATACATCAGAGCGTTCTGCGCGCTCTGCGATATAGGCAGTATGACCTCCTCGAAGTCCGTGCCGTCGGCTCCATGAAAACCCACCAGAGTCTTCTTGCGTGTCAGGTCGGCAAGCAGCACCGACGGATCGGTGTCAGCCGTGAGTGCCTGGCCGTTGATCGACTTGACGATATCGCCGGCTTTCACACGTGAGGTGCTGCGGTCAAACGGACCACCCTTTATCACCTCGGCCACCTTCAGCCCGGCGCCGTCATAACCCAGATCATACAGCAGTCCGAGCTGTGCGGTGGGATGCGCCGCACCGGAGGGATAATAGCGGCCTCCCGTGTGCGATACGTTCAGTTCGCCAAGCAGTTCACTGAGAAGATCGGCGAAGTCATAGTTGTTGTCGATATGAGGCAGGAAGCGTTTGTAGGCCTTGTAGAGGTTGTCCCAGTCCGCACCGTTCATATCCGTGCGGAAGAAGCGTTCGCGCTCTTCGTTGTAGACATAGCGCAGCATATACTCGCGCTCGGCGGCCTGATCTATGGTCATAGAGGCAGAGAATGTGATCGGAGTGAGCTTTTCCGACTTGGTGTCGAACTTGCGAAGAGTAGATCCAAGGAGATACATATTCCCGGCCTTGTCGGTATCGATGCCGGCACCTGCGCCTAGCTTGGTCACCTTGCTGACATCCCCCTTGCGTGGTTTTGCCTTCCAGAGATCATAACCCTTCTCGAACGAGGTGATATAATACAACGTTTCACCATCGGGTGTAAGATACATGTCAGCCAGAGCCGACGAATTGGGCGTCAGGCGTATCGTTCGGTCGGCGATACCCTCGAGATCCACAGCCACCTTCTCGGCCACTTTCTCCTTATCGCCATCAGCCTTCTTGGAGTCAGCTTTCTTTTTTGCGTCATCAGCCTTCTTGGAGTCCTTGCCCGACGCAGCATCGTTCTTCTTGCTCTTCTGGGCTTTCTCCACCTCTTTCAGAAGTTCGTAATCCTCTTCCGAAAGGCGGAAGCGGTCAAATGCGTCGCGATTGAGAAACGCAATCATCACATCGCTCTCCGAACCCCACGAGGCATGATTGCGCATACCGTAACGCTCGCTCTCGAATATGATGGCCTTGCCGCCCATGGCCCAGCGGGGATTCTGGTCGAAATAACCGGTCTTGGTGACATATGTCATCTTGCCGTCGGCCACATTGATTATCGCTATATCAGAGTATGGCTGATGGTGGAGGTCGGTGGCCTCGATCAACAGCCACTCGCCGTCGGGACTCCACTGCGATGCAAAGCCCTTGGAACGGGATGCGACAGTGGAGCCGTCGGTCAGCTGACGCACCTTTTTTGTCTTCAGATCCATCACCTTGAGTTTCGTGCGGTCCTCCACAAAAGCCATCTTGGTGCCGTCGGGCGATATCGACGGATGTGTGCGGTCCACTTTATCCTTCACGGAAAACACCGGTTCTTCATTGATGATCGTGGCATTCGAGAAATTGGGATCATCCTCGCGGCCTATCGTAGCCTTATAGATATTGTAGTGGCCGTCACGTTCCGATGTGTAGTAAAGAGTGCGGCTGTCACTTCCCCATGCCGGATCACTCTCGGCCTCAGTGGTGTTTGTCACCTGCTTGGTCGACGGATAGTCGGTGGCTGTAACAAACACCTCTCCGCGGCTCGTGAAAGCCACCTGCTTGCCGTCGGGCGACACAGCCGCCGATCTGCCGACACCCACACGGAGCTGTTCAGGCTTGTTCTCCTCGTCGACAGTCACGTCTATAGCCACCTTCGCCGGCTTCTGACCTTCGCGCATGGTATATATCTCACCGTCGTAAGTGAAAGCAAACGTACCGTCCGATCCGCGCGAGAGGAAACGAAGCGGATGCGTGCTGAAATCGGTCAGGCGCGTCAGCTTTGCCGGATCGTTCACATTGAAGGAATACAGATTGAACGAGCCGCCGTCGCGCTCCGAAAGGAAATACACAGTCGATCCGTCGGCCGACACCACCGGATTACGATCCTCGCCTCCACGATGGGTGAGATTTGTATGCTTGCCGGTCGAAGCGTCATACAGCCAGATGTCGCGGGTCACCGATGATGTGTGGTGCTTGCGGAACTTATCCTCACTGCCCTTTACATCCTCGTAGACAAACGAACGTCCGTCGGGCATAAACGACATATATACAGCCGGAGTGCCAAGCACCTGACGGGTGCGCCCACCCTTTGCGGGAACACTGTACACTTCGGTCAGGGCGCGGTAGGGAAACAGGGCGCTTTCGGCCGGATCCTGGATCACCGCGCTGAAAAGCACACTCTTGCCGTCGGGAGTAAACGCCTCGGGGATCTCGTTTGCTGAATTGAATGTCAGCTGTGTGGCCGACCCTCCGGTAGCCGGCATGATGAACACATCCTGCCCACCGTTGCGGTCCGAGGCAAAAGCTATCTGTTTGCCGTCGGGACTCCATACCGGCCGACTCTCATACGACGCCAGAGTCGTCAGTCTTTCAGCCTTGCCGCCTTTGGCATCGACCTTATAGATGTCACCCTTGTAAGTGAAAGCGATCTGGCTGCCGTCAGGAGAGATCCGCACATCGCGCATCCACAGCGGCGTCACGGCCTGAGCCATGCCGGCCGAAACAAGCATGGCCGCGCCGATCAAAAAGAAACGTTTGATAATCATATTGTTTGGTTTATTGTATATTCATTATTCCACCGGAATAAGCCTGCGCATGACCGACCTTTTATGTACGGCCGGCATTTCACACCCTGACGTGCCAGCGACAGCTCAGCTCCATGAGTAGTTTGTCATTACTCGTCGATGGTATAATTCAGAAAATCCACAAACGGTTTCAATGCCTTGAACCGTTCGGCCGTTATCTCAGGCCAGGACGGATTCATGAAATATTCCGCACCGACATAATTCACGCGCCCATAATCTTTCAGCCTCAAAAGCGGCGCCTGCGGATGATCACGATCCCATCCCTTGGGCACAGTCTTCAGCTGCTGGCCGCACCACTCAGGGAAATATCTGACAAAGTCAGGAT
>NZ_PUED01000112.1 GCF_003024925.1 Paramuribaculum intestinale | reverse complement strand
GACCGATTTCAGTCTTGGTCACATTCCGGGCTTTTTTTGACGTTGCAAGTGACACCACCATTATGACTCCGGCACCGATGCGGAAATATATCGGTGTATTTGCCGGGCCGTTGAGCGAATCCATAAGGAAACCTTTGGAGTCCCCTCCGCCGTTAGCCATAAAATCCTGATATGAAGCCAGACCGCTCAAGGGAACACCTATGAAGTTCACAAGGTCATTACCTGCGAATGCCACGGCAAGCGAGAATGTACCCATCAGCACAATTACTTTCAGCACATTAACCTTGCAGACATGGAGCAGTTGCATCAGCACTGTAAAAACTGCGAAACAGGACAGTATGATCAGCGCAGTATTGTTTTTTATCCACGCTTTCAGTTCAGGGGTCATGAAAGAAAGATCTTTAGCCCCTTTAATCAGAAGAAAGTAAACAATCGCAGTTGCACATATACCTCCGAATATTCCTATCTTCCATTTCAGGTTGCTTCGGTAATTGAACGAGAACACCATACGGGATATGAACTGCACCACCGTTCCGAAGAAAAAGGCTATCGCCACCGACAGGAATATTCCGAGAATCACCGACAGGGCTTTCTCCGTGTTAAGCAAGTCATCGAAACCGAGACCGATGCCTCCTGCCATTTTAATCAATGCAACGACAAAGGTGGCTCCCAGCAGCTCGAAAACCATTGACACGGTTGTCGATGTCGGCATACCCAGCGAGTTGAACACGTCGAGAAGGATGATGTCCGTGACCATTACCGCCATGAAGATGCAGATAAGGTCATAGAACGAAAAATGCTCGGGACGGAAAATTCCGTGCCGGGCAATCTCCATCATACCGTTGCTCATTGCCGCACCGATGAACACACCGATGGAAGCGACAATCAGGACTCTTTTGAATGATGCCGCCTTAGACCCGATAGCCGAGTTCAGGAAGTTGACAGCATCGTTACTCACACCTACTGACAGGTCAAACACAGCCAGCAGGAAAAGAAAAATTACTACGCAAAGAAACAGTATTTCCATTGTTATCTCAATTACTTATTCTGCCGCAAAGTAACTAAGAAAACATTTCATGATTATTTCAAAATCCTTAACCATTTATTAAAACTGCCGGACTGACAGAGTATTTAGAGTATGTTTGAATTTAACACGAAGAAATATATAGGGACTTCTTTCCATCCCCTCAAAGGTCTTTTCGGGCGATTCGCGTCAGGTTTCATCGGTCACGATGCCCGCATCGCTCCCTCATCAACTCACGCGAATCTCTCCGAAAATCCTCTTTGAGTGAATAGAAGTGAAATTCAAACACTCTCATAGAGATTGGCTAAATTTATATAATACGGATTTTGAGAAGGATTGTCAGATGGATTTTTGTTTGTGATGAGGGAGTGTAGCCGTAGCTACATGACCGGGGAGCAAACAAAAAGACGCTGGAAAGACTCTCAAAAGCAAAGTGATATGAATTTTAGACAATCTCTTAATTGCGGTCAAACCTTATATAGCTCTGTTCGATGGGTTTATACGTCGGGTCATACCACAGACGGCTTGAAATCATCAGATCCGCACTTATTCGGTTGCAGGCAATCGGCACGTTGTGGAGACGACATTGACGCAAAAGCATCTGAATGTCCGCCTCGTGGGGCTGCGCATTGAGGTCGTCTATCAGGAATATGGCAAGATCAATTTCGTTTCTTACCACCATTGCCGCTATTTCGGCATCACCGCCCATCGGTCCGGAGTTCATACATTCGACTTGGGCATATATTCCTGCTTCTGAGAAAGCATTCTTTATAAGCCCTCCAGTCGTGCCGGTACATACCAGCTCATGCTGTGAAAGGTATTGGGCGTTGAATTTTACCCAATCGACCATATCGGCTTTGCGTTGGTCGTGAGCTACAAGCGCGATTTTCAGTTTTGTCTTCATTTTGAGTTTCTTGAAAATATTATTTTGAACAATAATCCGCCTGAGCATTGAGTTTCGGCGGAGATTTCACCGCCATGAAGAATCACGGCGTTTTTCACTATCGAAAGCCCGAGTCCGGTGCCACCGGCCGCTCGTGACCGTCCCTTGTCAATGCGATAGAACCTTTCAAACAGTCTTGGCAGGTGTTCGGGAGGAACGCCGCATCCGTTGTCGGACAATGCAATTACAACTTTATCGTTGTCGATACTGATTAATTCTATTTTTATTCTGGTTCCTCCACAATAAACAATCGCATTGTCTATAAGGTTGTTGAAAACGGCCTCAAGCAGAGAAGCATTACCGGCCATGATTACGTTATGAGAAACAAAATTCTCAATCCTTATGCCCTTTGTGGCGGCGATTATCTGTCGGTCCTCAACCACGTCATTTATTATATCCGTGAGATTAACCTGTTCTTTTAATATAGAGGCGCTTCCGTCGTCCATGCGTGTCAGGAGCGAGACATCGGTCAGAAGCCTTTGGAGCCTTTCTGTGTTTGTAAGACAACGTTGCAGGAACAATATCTGCTTTTCATCGCTCATATTCCTGTGTGCCAGCATCGTCTCCACACTGACCCTGATTGATGCGACCGGGGTTTTCAGTTCGTGGTTTATGTTATTCGTGAGTTGCTTTTTGATGCGTTCCTTTTCAAGCTGTTCATGGAGGGCTGCGCGATGTTCGCTGTCCCTGTCAGCGACAGCCTGTTGCAAACGGGCATAAAGGCGGACAATGTGGTTTGAAATCTCGCCAAGCTCGTCATGGGGGAACGGTTCGGTGTCGGAAATCTGGGCACCGTTTTCTACGTTTTCCGCAAATCTGTTCAGCCTGATTATGTGGAGGCCGACCCTTCGGGTTGCGAAATAGCCAAGTACGCACATCACCATTGTGATAATCCCCATAATCCACAGAAAGCCATAATCGGCCTGCAACAGTCCTCTGAATGAAACCGAATACGGCACCGCAGTACGGACAATATTCCCGTCATCGCTCTTTTTCGCCGAGTAAAAATAATTGTTGCCGGTACTCTCGCTGTGGCGCCTTACGGCATAGCCTGACCCAAGCCGCAGTGCGTCTCGGATTTCCTGTCGGTCAAGATGATTGGTTTTCGGAAGGGAATCAAGGGTGTTGTCGTAAATGATATGCCCGTCCTCGGAAATCACGCTGACACGGATATCGTCAAACGGTTTGAAATCGTCGAGTCTGATATCCGGCACATCGTGTCCTTCACCAAGTTCGGTAAGGATATATGTGTTGATAAGCTGTAGTTGCTTGTCAATCTCCTCCGCCTTGAATTCCTTTTCCCTGTGATACTGAAACACGACAAAGCAACCGACCATCAGCAAGGAATACCCAAGAAGCCACACGAACAGCCGCTGCGGATAGGAGAACTTATTCAATAAACCCATAACCGTAGCCCGAGCGAGTTACAATATTCTTGCCGTAGATGCCGATTTTCTGGCGTATACGGGTTATGTTCACATCTACAACCCTGTCAAGCACCACAACCTCGTCGGGCCATATCTCGTTGAGCAAATCCGCGCGGGTGAAAACCTGCCCCCGGTTGGAGATTAGTTTGAGCAGTATCTCAAACTCCTTTTTAGGCATTTTCACCTCCGTTCCGTCAACCGTGCAGGTCCTGTTTTTTGCAGACAGAACCAGCCCCTTGTATGAAACAAGGTCAGAATCAGTCTTGGCATGTGCGACAGAAGCCCCAGTCCGGCGAAGCACAGTACGAACACGAGCGAGTACGGCATTAAGAGAATAAGGCTTCATTATGTAGTCGTCTGCTCCGAGGTCGAGACCGGCAATCATATCCTCCTCCGTGTCTTTGGCCGTGCAGAATATGATGGGAACGGAGGCAGTTGCCGGATTCGACTTCATTATGCGTGCCAGTTGAGTCCCGGATATTTCCCCCATCATAATATCAAGGAGTATCAGGTCATAGGCGGCAAGGTTGAGGGCAAGAGCCTCCTCCGCGCTATACGCCATGTCAACCTGATAGCCTTCCGCTTCAAGATTGAATCCGAGGCCGTCACACAAAGCCTCCTCATCGTCGACAACAAGTATCTTCTTTTTTGTTTCCATGCTGCAAAATTACTAATAATAGGTCAAATACTGTCCTAATGCTCAAAAGTTTAATAAAAGTTTAATGACACAATTTATTTCATAAAATCTAAACAAATCTGATAAACCCATGAAATATTAGTTGGCGAATTTTGCAACGTGAATCAGAAACAAAACAACAATCACAATGAAAAAAGTAATGTCAACTTTTTTGGTCGCGCTTGCTTCAAGTCTGACCATTATGGCGGCTGACAGTCCGAAATACGGACAACTTAAAGGCCGCATCCTTGACAATGAGAAGAACCCGCTGCCGGGAGCGGTGGTTATCATTGACAGCAACAAGCTGTCGGCGGTTACGGATCTCGACGGCTTTTTCTCGTTTGCCAACCTTTCATCCGGGGATCATAATCTGAAAGTAACTTATATCGGTTTTCTCCCGGTCAGTAAAACAATCGTGGTTTCGGAAGAATCGACGGTTGACGACATTGTAATGTCGGATACATCACGGGAACTGAATGAAGTTGTAGTGACCGGCGTTTTCTCCGGGCAGCAAAGAGCCATAAATGCCCAGAAGAACAATATCAATATAACCAATGTGGTGTCTGCCGACCAGATTGGCAAATTCCCCGACTCGAATATCGGAGACGCTCTGAAACGTATAAGCGGTATCAATGTGCAGTATGATCAGGGCGAGGCCCGTTTCGGTCAGGTACGCGGCACTCCGGCTGAGTTCAGTTCAGTGACAATCAACGGGTCAAGACTGCCATCGGCCGAGGGAGACATTCGCAATGTCCAGCTTGACCTCATACCGTCCGATATGATTCAGACAATAGAGGTCAGCAAGACACTTATGCCGGATCAGGACGGCGATGCCATCGGCGGTTCTATCAACCTCGTTACGAAAAATTCTCCACACAGATTTACTGTCGGAGCCGTAGCGGGAACAGGCTACAACTGGATAAGCCGTAAGGCGCAGATGAATGTCGGACTCACTCTCGGTAACCGTTTCTTCAATGACCGCTTCGGAGTGATGCTTGCAGCCTCCTATAATAATGCGCCAGCCGGATCATATAATACAGAATTTATATGGGAAAAAGATGACGACGGCAAAATCTATGTCAACGACTATCAGATAAGGCAGTATTTTGTCACCCGCGAGCGTCAGAGTTATTCGTTGTCGCTCGACTGGAAGTTCAACGACTACAACAAGATATGGTTCAAAGGTATCTTCAACAACCGCAACGACTGGGAAAACCGCTATCGCACGACGCTGAAAGACATGACCCCGGAGGGGAAAGCCGATGTCAGGGTGCAGACCAAAGGTGGCACGCCCGACAACCGCAACGCCCGTCTGGAACGCCAACGCACCATGGACTTCACTCTCGGAGGCGAGAACCGTCTCGGCATTTTCGGTATTGACTGGAAATTAGGATATGCGAGAGCCTCCGAGGAAAGGCCTAACGAGCGCTATATCGATTATCGTCTGAAAAAACAGAAGTTCAGTATTGATCTGTCGAATCCGCGGGAGCCGCTTGCCACTCCGGAGGAAGGCTCCACTATTACACTCAATGATGATTTCTCACTCAAGGAACTGACACAGCAGCAGGAAGATATTGTCGAGAAGGACTTCAAGGCAGCTCTTGATTTCAAGACAAAACTCAGCGACAGGGCAAAGCTCAAATTCGGCTTCAAATTCGTCAGCAAGTTCAAGAACAAAGAGATAGACTTCTACGAATACACTCCCATTGATGAGAAGGCCTTTGACAAGGATGCTTTCTCCCATACTGTCGATATGACTACAGACCGTTTTATGCCTTCGGCTAAATACAAGGCGGGAACATTCATTGACAAATATTTTCTCGGCTTTCTGAATCTTGATGATAAAAATCAGTTTGAGAGCGAACAGGTGGCTGAGGAACTTGCGGGCAATTACCACGCCCGAGAGAATGTCACTTCCGGTTACATGCGCATCGACTCACGGCTCGCGGACAATCTTCAGTTTATGGGAGGATTGAGAGTGGAGAACACCGACTTGCGTTACATCGGCAGAATCTATGACGACGAGACCGGAGAGGTGTCGAAAACCGCGCCGGCAACTTCAAGCTACATAAACTTCCTCCCATCGCTTCTTCTGAAATGGGAGATAAATAAGGATTTCCTGTTCCGTGCGGGCTACAACCAGTCAATATCCCGTCCAAAATATTCGGCACTCGTCCCGGGAATGAAAATAAGCCGCGGCGACAATGAGATAACGGTGGGCAACCCCGGTCTGAAGGCAACCACATCACACAACATATACCTCAATGCCGAATATTACTGGAAGTCGATAGGACTTGTGTCTGCCGGTCTGTTCTATAAACGCATTGAGGGCTTTATTGTCGACGAGGTGGCCTACAACAAGGAATACGAAGGGAATTTATGGACGAAATTCACTCAACCGAAGAACGGCGGCAATGCCAATATATTCGGTGTTGAGCTTGCATGGCAACGCGAGTTCAGTTTCATCGCACCGGCGATGAAATGCCTCGGACTTTATGCAACATATACCTATACACGTTCACGCATCACCGATTTCAATTTCGAGGGTCGTGAAAACGAAAAAGGTCTAAGTCTGCCGGGTTCCCCTGAACATACCGCTAATCTCTCGCTATATTTCGACAAGTGCGGTTTCTCCGCAAGAGCCTCATTCAACTATGCCTCGGCATTTATCGACGAAATGGGCGCAAGTTCATTCTACGACCGATACTATGATGCCGTGAAATATCTGGACCTGAACGTCAGCTACACATTCGGGCGCAAAACAAAAATAACCGTATATGCCGACTGCAACAACCTTCTCAACCAGCCTCTGCGCTATTACCAAGGCAGCAAGGACTACACGATGCAACAGGAATATTACGGAGTGAAATTCAACGGCGGTGTAAAAGTAACATTCTAAAAATACAAAACAATGATTCGTAAATTACTTATCGCGGCTTTGGCTCTCATCCCCTCTTTTGGAGCCATTGCCCAGACTGAAATCGCCAAAGGCGATGTGAACCTTATGGTAGTGTCAGACCTCGGACGTAATGGTCACTATGACCAGAAGCCTGTTGCCGCGACGATGGGCAGAATTGCAGAACAAATAGGACCCGATGCTATTCTTGCTCTTGGCGACACACATCACTACGGCGGAGTGGAGAGTGTGACAGACCCCTTGTGGATGACCAACTATGAGCTTATCTACGACCACCCGGAGCTTATGGTGAACTGGTATCCTATCTGCGGCAACCATGAATATCGCGGCAACACTCAGGCGGTTATCGACTATTCCGGCATATCCCGCCGTTGGGAGATGCCTGCGAGATATTACGCCAAGACCTTTGAAGATGACGGGACAACTGTCAAGGTGATATTTCTCGACACCACTCCTTTGATTGACAAATACAGGAAAAAGACCGACACATATCCCGATGCTGTGAATCAGGATACCGAAGCCCAGTTGCAATGGCTCGAAAAGACTTTGACTGAGGCGACGGAAGACTGGATCGTTGTGGTCGGTCATCATCCCATCTATGCCTATACCGATAAGTCGGAATCTGAGCGAACTGATATGCAGAAGAAAGTCGATACAATTCTACGTAAGCACAATGTAGATATGTATATCTGCGGTCATATTCACAATTATCAGCACATCCGCCGCCCAGATTCAAAAATCGACTATGTGGTCAATACATCCGGCTCCCTCACGAGGACTCCGCAAAAAATTGATGGCACTGTTTTCTGCAATGATTCTCCCGGATTTTCAGTCCTAACCGCCGATAAAAATAATCTCAGACTGAATATGCTTGATAAGGATGGCAAAACGGTCCATATAGTAAACCGCACCAAATAACACATGACTTATGTGATATTCTGACAAATAACTACAAAAAATCAGATACGTTTCATGCTCTTTCATGGAACGTATCTGACTGTTTAAGTAGCTACTAAAAACTAATGTACATATGTTGGGACGGTTTTTGCATAATACCAAGGTAAGATACAGCTATGAGAATCACAGAAGTAAAACTTACCAAGAAACAACGTGTGGAGTTGGAATACATAGAGCACTTCGACTCCAGGCCGTTTATGCAGAAACGAAGCCGTATAATATTGGACAAAGCCGACGGCATGCCCTCAAAGAAGATAGCGGAAAGGCTGTCGTGCTCGGAACACAAGGTCAACCGCTGGGTCAGACGGTATCTCGACAGGATGTGGCCAAACCGACCCGACAGTACAAAGCCCGCCTTATGTATAATAACCGCACTGTACTCGATGGGGCGGCAAATATTACGCAGATCACCAATCACAGTGTGAAATTGCAACTGCTCGGACAGCTTGCCATGCATAATAGCAATGACAAAGAGGACAGAGTGTATATCGATGAGCTTGATTTGGGTAATTTTGCTATGGATCTGGCACCGGAGGTCTACGGCAAGACGGCCACAGGACCGGCGTTTGCCTACGGCCGCACTGACGGCCGCAATACGCTTGGCGTGGACTCCTGGGCTAACGATCCCAACAAACCGATACAGTTTTACCCCTGCCGCAACACAAGTGTTGATGCGGTGGCTAACGACTGGGCGGCAGAGGTCAATGCGGCCGGTACCGGCCTTATGATATCGTGGATCCCTTGCAAGTGGCGTGAGGGACT
>NZ_PUED01000111.1 GCF_003024925.1 Paramuribaculum intestinale | reverse complement strand
GACACAGCCAACAAGCTGCTTAAGCTGATAGAAGAGCCATATCCCGACACCATTTTCGTCATGGTCAGCGACGAGCCGGGCAAAATACTGCCGACAATCTATTCGCGGCTGCAACGCATCGAGGTCAAGCGGCTGCCCGACGAAGAGGTGGCTGCATATCTGACCGCACGCCACGCCATAGATCCCGCCGAGGCGCTGATGCTGGCGCACAACGCCGAAGGCTCCACAACGGCCGCGCTGAGGATGATCGATACCCGAAGCGACACTCATGCGTTCTTTGAGTTCTTCACACGCCTGATGAGGCTCGCCTACCAGCGAAAGATAGCCGAGCTGCGGGGACTCGCGTCGGAACTCGCCGCTCTCGGCAGAGAAAAAGAGATAAAATTTTATGATTACTGCGCCCGGCTTACCAGAGAAAATTTCGTCTACAATTTCAGAGTCGACAAGCTCAACTACATGAGTCGCGAAGAGCAACAGTTCAGTGTCAACTTCTCCCGGTTTATCAACGAAAACAACGTCGAGAAGATCATAGCTACCTTCGATGATGCCCGCACCGACATAGCCGGCAACGGCAACGGCAAGATAATCAACCTCGACGTAGCCATAAAAATCATCCTGCTCCTCAAGCAATGAAATCGTTTCTGCGCCGTATAGCGAACCGTTATATAGCCAATGAGGCCGACGACATAGGACGGGTATGTTTTGTGTTTCCCAACAAACGTTCGGCCACATTTTTCCGCGAAGCGGTCGAACTGGAATCAGACGGACGCATCAGAAATATTCGCACCAAGACGATCAACTCTTTTGTGGCCGGATTCTCACGCGCACGCGAGGCCGAACGCCTTGAGGCACTGTTTGTCATGTTCCGGGAGTACCGCCGGATCCTCGAAGAACAGACCACTTCTTCGGCCGACGACGCGCTTGACTTCGACCGATTCGCTTTCTGGGGCGACATGCTGATCAACGACTTCAACGACGTGGATCGCTATCTTGCCGATCCCGACAAGATATTTGTCAACGCCAAACGGTTCAAAGAGATCAATTCCAACTATCTCACACCCGAGCAGGTCGAAGCGATAAAGCGATACTGGGGCGAGGACCGCAGCCAGATGTCGGTGGAGAATTTCTGGACCCACGTCGACAGCCGCGGGCGATCGACTGTCCATACCAAATTCCTGAGACTTTGGGAGGTAATGGCGCTGCTCTATCACCGCTATCGCGATGCACTGCGCTCCCGCCGACTGACTACTTCGGGAGCTATATTCAGAGAGGCCGCCGACGCCATACGCAAAGGCGACTCACTGCGACGGATGCCCTACAGACGCTATGTGTTTATCGGATTCAATCTGCTGTCGACATCCGAACACATCATTTTCAGTCGACTCCGCGACAAAGGCATGGCTGATTTCTACTGGGACTGCGACTCACCCATACTGTTGAGCACCGATAATCCGGCCGGCAGATTCATTCGCGCCAACATGGCAGAATTTCCATCGCTATATCAGATCGACGGCGACACGAAACCCACGTCGCCGATGATAGATATTGTCGGAGTTCCGGGCAATATGGCCCAGATCTATGCCGCCTCGCAGACGCTGGCCGACTGGATTAGCGGCGGAAAGATAGCCGACCCGGCAAATGCCATAGACACCGCTGTAGTGCTCCCCGACGAATCACTGTTCGTGCCGCTCGTACACAACATGCCGGAGGAGATCACCGATATCAACGTCACGATGGGCTTCCCGTTCAGGCAAAGCCCCGTGTCGACCCTGCTGCGCCTTATAAGCTCACTGCAGATGCATTCACGCGAAGGGCGCAACGGCCCGACATTCTTCCATGAGGATGTCAGCAATCTGCTGGTTGATCCCAACGTGCGCAGGGTTGCGCCTGACGAGGCCGACGCGCTGGCCGACGAGATACTGAGCAGCCGACTGTTCAGAGTCGAAGAGCGTCTTATACAGAACAACTACCCCTCTCTGGCTCCGATATTCACTGCTGTCAGACTCACCGACAGCACCGACAGGATATGCGACTACCTGCGCCAGATGGCCACCCTGCTGCTTGACAGCACAGCCGAACAAGGAGTGGCACGCCACTTTCTCGACGCATATATCGCCAAGATCGACGAGATACAGGCCACCATACAACACCACGGCATAGAGATGCGCGGAGCCACGCTCGTGCGCATGATCGAACGCTCTCTGCAGAGCGAGATAGTGCATTTCAAAGGCGAACCGCTTGCCGGCCTGCAGGTGATGGGTGTGCTTGAAACGCGTGCACTCGATTTCGACAACATCATCGTGATGTCGATGAACGAGCGGATATTCCCACGGCGCAACCATGCCAATTCGTTCATTCCCGAATCAATCCGACGCGGCTACGGACTCCCTACCTCGGATTTTCAGGAGAGCGTCTATGCCTACTACTTTTACAGACTTATATCGCGAGCGTCGAGAGTGACACTGACCTACGACGTGCGCACATCGGGTCTGCGCACTGGCGAACTGTCGCGATATGCCGTGCAGCTTCTATATCTGTCTTCAGGAGCGACGGTGACACACCGACAGCTGAAATTCAACAACGGCAGGAATGAACGCCATGCCATAGCCGTAAACAAAACGGCCTCCATAATGAAGAAACTGATGAGGTTTACTTCGAAGGCATCCAAAGGCAATGAACTGAACCTGTCGGCAAGCAATATAAACACCTATCTCAGCTGTCCGCTTGAATTCTATCTGCGCTATGTGGAAGGATTTGATCCAAGCGACGAACTACATGACTATATCGACGCCAGTACCAACGGCACTATCGTACACGACACAGCCGAGGCATTCTACAATATGCTCAAAGGCGATGCGTCAGAGGTGACAGTCACAGCCGACATGCTGCAGCACCATATCGACCACCCCGAAGCGGCACTTGAAAAGATCATAACACGGGTGATCAACAAAAACTTCCTGCGGCTTGGCGACAACTGCCTCAATCCTCTGAAAGGAGAAGCGCTGATAGCCGGGAAACTCGTGGAATCCCTGATCCTGACCATGCTCAGAAGAGAGAAGGATCTGACGCCTTTTAGGTTCATCTCGGCCGAAGAGCCTTTTCTGGCACATATAGATGCCGGACTCCCTTTCACACTCCGCCTGAAACAGCGGATAGACCGCATAGACCGCGTGGCCGGACGTCTGCGCATTGTCGACTACAAGACCGGCGGCGACAGCACCACCATCGACGCCGATCTCGACCGTCTTTTCGCCCGTGGATACTGCGACGTGAAAGCCGTTAGACAGCTGATTATATACTGCATGGTCTATGCCGCGCAGCACGATCCGGAAGAGCCTATACAACCCCTGATATACAAATTCCGCGACATGGCACTGGGCGGCATACAACCGCTACGCATCAAGGCTGACCGCTACCGGCTCGAGGATCTGACCGACTATCATCAGGTGATCGACGGATTCAGAGAGCGGCTCAACGAAGTGCTCCGGGAGATTTTTGATCCGTCGGTGCCGTTTTCGGCCACCGACGACGAAAAATCATGCACCTTCTGCCATTTCAAGGCTATCTGCGGACGCAACGGCAAAACAGACTGAAAGGATCTGCGACATCCAATCATCTTCATGATAGCGATTTACCAATGATATACGTCCACGTACCTTTCTGCCGTTCGAAATGCGCATATTGCGACTTCTATTCGCTGCCCCGCATAGAACTTGCCGAACGATATTGCGACACGCTCGAAGCCGAGTGGAACTGGCGTCGCAATGAAACCGACGGCCTCAGATCACGGCCGACACTATACATCGGAGGAGGCACCCCGTCGGCACTGCCACGCCACCTGCTCCAGCGAATAATCGGACTGCTTGCCACGCCGGATATGACTGAAATCACCATAGAAGTGAACCCGGAAGATGTGGACAGCGAATTTGTCAAATGGCTCGACGACACTCCCGTCAGCCGCGTCAGCATGGGCATACAGTCGCTGCGCGATGAAGAACTGACCGCCGTAGGCCGACGTCACACAGCCTCCGACGCTCTGAAAGCACTCGATCTGCTGACTGCCTCACGACTCGATGTCAGCGCCGACCTCATATACGGACTTCCGGGACAGACACCGGCATCGTTCGCCTCCAGCCTTGCAGAACTGACAGCACGCCGACCGGAACATCTGTCATGTTATCTACTCTCCTACGAACCGGGGACACGTCTTCACGCCATGCGCGCCAGAGGGAGAGTCAGTGAAGCCACCGACACGGAAGCAGCCGAAATGTTCGACATACTGCGGCATACGACATCCAAAGCCGGCTATGAGCACTATGAGATATCCAACTTCGCCCTTCCGGGACACCGGGCCATACACAACAGCGGATACTGGGATCTTTCGCCATACATCGGCCTCGGCCCCGGAGCGCACAGCTTCGACGGACGGCTCAGGCGCTACAACCCTTCGGACATAAAGTCGTATCTGGCGAGCGGAGGAGAGGGGTTCGCCACTGCCGAAGAGGAGAACACCGACGAGCGCATCAACGACTACCTGATAATACGCCTTCGCACGGCCGAAGGAATCAATCTGTCGGAATTCCGCAGACTTTTCGGCAGCGGACCGACACTACGGCTCATTGACGACGCCGCCCCTCACATTACCGCCGGCCGACTGATGAAAACCGACGACACAATTAGTATGAACCCTGACCACTGGCTTGTGACCGACATGGTGCTCACCGACCTCATACATGTCTGACAGCTACAGAATCAATCATGATGATATGGCTCTCCACGCAGGATAGTCATCGCGCGATAGATCTGCTCGGCGAAAAAAAGCCTCACCATTTCATGGGAAAATGTCATCTGCGACAGCGATATCATGGCATCGGCTCTTGATCGGACAGCGTCGGAAAAACCATAAGGACCTCCTATCACGAACACAAGCCGACGACGCCCGCTGACGGCCTGACGCTCGATATATCCGGCAAACTGGCGCGAGGTCATCTCACGCCCGTGCTCATCGAGCAACACCACCATATCCGACGGCTGAAACGACTGCAGCAACTGTTCGCCCTCCTTGTCGCGCTGCTGCTGCATGGTCAGCGACCGTGTCTGGCGTATATCAGCCACAGTCAGCATCTCCACCGGCATGTAATGACACGCACGGCCGATATAATCGTCGGTGGCTTTGGCAATGTAAGGAGTGGTGGTGCGCCCCACGGCCATAATAGTAATTTTCATCGTGACGGAAGTTGCGGAGTCGGGATAAGATTATTAATTTTGTGTGCAAAAATACATAAAAACCGACATGGAAACAAACGACCAGCTTATCACCGAACTGATTCGGCTCGCTTTTGCCGAGGATGTGGGCGACGGCGACCACACCACCCTATCGACCATCCCTGCCGAAGCTCGCGGACGGCAGCGTCTTATCATAAAGGAGGAGGGAATCCTCGCCGGAGTCGATGTGGCACGCCGCGTGTTTGAATACTTCGATCCGGAGCTGAAGATGACCGTGTACATGACCGACGGCACACATGTGAAACCCGGCGACGTAGCCTTCGAAGTGGAAGGCAGCGTGCGCTCGCTGCTGCAGACTGAACGCACCATGCTCAACATCATGCAGCGCATGAGCGGCATAGCCACCACTACAGCCCGTTATCAGGAACGGCTGAAAGGCCTTGACACCAAAGTGCTCGACACCCGCAAGACCACCCCGGGCATGCGCCTGCTTGAGAAAGAGGCCGTGAAGATCGGAGGAGGCGCCAACCACCGCATCGGACTGTTTGACATGATACTGATCAAGGACAATCATGTGGACTTCGCCGGAGGGATACCCGAAGCTGTGAAACGCGCCAAAGAATATTGCCGCGCCAAAGGAAAGGATCTGAAGATCGAGGTGGAAGTGCGCAACGAAGACGAGATCCGTCAGGCTCTCGAAGCGGGTGTAGACCGCATCATGCTCGACAACTTCACTCCCGAACGCACACGCGAAGCCGTGAAACTTATCGGCGGCCGTACCGAAATCGAATCGTCAGGCGGCATTACGATCGATACACTGCGTGCATACGGCGAATGCGGAGTGGATTACATATCGGTAGGTGCACTGACACATTCTGTCAAAGGCCTCGACATGAGTTTCAAGGCTGTCTGAGTCAGCTCATAAGCTCCACCAGACGCTCCAACGGCAACTCCTGCCATGACGATATGACGACATCGGACAACGGTTCCACCCGGCTGACGGGATATGTAGTGGCCAGTCCGACGACAGTCGCTCCTGAAGCCCGTCCGGCAGCAAGCCCCTGAAGCGAATCCTCAAAAACCACACATCTTTCAGGCTCCATCCCGATCTCGCGAGCGGCGCGACAATATCCCTCGGGATGGGGCTTGGAATGTGTAACCATCGACCCATCTATCACAGTCACAAACAGGCCTCGCAGCCGAGGCATCATGTCAAACAGCCGCTGCATCTTGACGGCATCGCTGCTCGTCACCAGCGCGGAAGGTATCCCCGCCGCCGCGAGCGCCTCAAGCATCTCCACCGCTCCGGGCAGAGGCGTGAACCGCATTGAAGCCTGAAACTCCATCAGACGGCGAGTGATCTCACGCCTTATCTCTTCGGTAGGATATTCCTCCATTATCGACTCAAGAGTGCGACCCTTTATGGCTATGGCATAGTCAGGTATCCCTGTCGGGAACTCGGCCTCTATATCGTTCCAGAAACCGGTATATAGCGTTTCACTGTCGATGATCACCCCGTCGAGATCGAAGAGCGCACCGAATCCGTATTGATTGGGGACTGTAGTCATTGCTGTAGTTTTTTTTGCAAAATTAATATTCCGCATTGTCATTAAGCCAACAAATAAAGTTAATTTTGCAGAATCGACTTGGAACGAAATGCCTACAGATACTTCAAAATCACCGATGACACTGGGCACCGAATCAATCAGCCGACTGCTGATACAGTATTCCGTGCCGGCCATCATCGCGAGCGTGGTCACCTCGCTCTACAATATCATCGACAGCATATTCATAGGCCGAGGCGTAGGCGCCATGGCCATATCCGGACTGGCCATCACTTTTCCGCTGATGAATCTCGTGATCGCCTTCTGCACCCTCATAGCTGTGGGCGGCGCCACGATATCATCCATTTTCATGGGTCAGAAGGATATTTCGAGAGCCACCGATGTGGTCAACAACGTGCTGCTTCTATGCATCATACAGTCGGTGGTATTCGGCGGCATCACACTGCTGTTTCTCGACGAGATACTGTATTTCTTCGGAGCCACCCCATCAACCATTGATTATGCCCGCGAATTCATGGAGGTGATATTGCTGGGAACCCCGATAGCCTACGTGTTCATCGGACTCAACAACCTGATGCGCGCCACCGGCTATCCGCGCAAGGCAATGGTATCGGCTCTTTTATCGGTAGGGGTAAATGTGATCATGGCTCCGATATTCATTTTCGTCCTCGATCTGGGAATACGCGGCGCAGCCATGGCAACCGTGATCGGACAGTCGGTGGCCTGTGTCTGGGTGCTCGCCCACTTCATTTCACGCCGCAGTTTCATCCATTTCAATCTGCGCAACCGGTGGTTCACGCCGTCAATAGCACGCCGCATCTATGCTATCGGCATGTCGCCGTTTTTGATGAGTGTGTGCGCCTGTATCGTAGTAGTGTTCATCAACAAAGCGCTGCTCGACTATGGCGGTGATGCCGGCGACCTTTCGGTCGGAGCCTACGGCATACTCAACCGCACGACTATGTTTTTCGTCATGATCGTGTTTGGAGTCACGCAGGGCATGCAGCCGATACTCGGCTTCAACTACGGTGCCGGAAACTGGGAACGGGTCAAACGCACTCTGCGCATAGGCATATGGCTTGGCATGGGCATCACCACCGTAGGATGGGTCATCACCGAGCTCGTCCCTGACACAGTCAGCTCCCTGTTCACCACCGACCTGCAGCTAATAGACATAGCCGGACACGGGGCGAGGATCTTTTTCCTGTTCTATCCGGTGATCGGATGCCAGATAGTGATACAGAACTACTTCCAGTCGGTGGGCAAACCGAAGATTTCGATATTCCTGTCGCTTACGCGCCAGCTTCTGTTTCTGATCCCGTTCCTCATAATCCTCCCGAAACAGTTCGGGATTGACGGAGTGTGGGCAAGCATAGCCGCAAGCGATCTGATAGCCTTTGTCTTCGCCATAGTGACACTCTGGTGGCAGATGAAGAAACATAACCAAGCGATCTCTACACCATGACCGAACAGCTACAACTACGCGTCGACCCGGCCACTGCCGCCTCAGAACTGCGACTGACCGCACTGGCAAGCACCCGCCTTAATATCGACGCCAACCGCATAAAAGGCATCAGGATCATCAAGCGCTCGATCGATGCCCGCCAGCGCAATGTGATGATAAACCTGACGCTACTTGCGTATGTCGATGAAGATCCGTCGGCGACACTGTTCGCGCCCGAGCCTTACGACCGGCTGCCGGAATCGGCTCCTGCGGCTGTCGTAATAGGCGCAGGCCCAGCCGGACTGTTCGCGGCTATGCGGCTCATACAACTCGGCATAAAGCCTATAGTGATCGAACGCGGAAAGGATGTGGATTCACGACGGATCGACATGGCCCGACTGTCACGAGAGGGGATCGTCGATCCTGACTCCAACTACTGTTTCGGCGAAGGAGGCGCAGGAGCCTATTCCGACGGGAAACTCTACACCC
>NZ_PUED01000110.1 GCF_003024925.1 Paramuribaculum intestinale | reverse complement strand
TGCGACGGCTACGCCGCAGGCAGTCAGGAGAGTCTTGGTGAAGTTGTTCATATTCCTGTGTTGGTTTATTGTCTGTGATGGTTTATTGTCTGTGACGGCAAAAATAGTGCTAAATTTAATGTAGGATGTGCGCCTTTGTCGTTTTTTAATGCGATTTAATATATGGGGCTTCTGATTTTATGAATTTTATTCTATTGATGTGAAAAAGTCTGACAGAAATGCACTAATTTTGCTGACATGACGACCAACCGATTCTTATTTCTTGCTATGCCTGTCAGGCTGACGCTGTGTCTGTTCGTGTCGGCGCTTATGGTGGCCGGTCTGAGCGGATGCGGCTCTTCGCGCCATGTGTCGGCCAAGCGTGCGGCAAGCGTGAGCGCCGCCGTGTCAGGCAAAGGCTCAGGCGCCTCAGGCGCTTCGCAGCGCATCGACGTGTCAGGGTCGCTTCCCGCCGAAACCCGCCGCCTGCTTGAAGAGGCGCGCCGCTGGATGGGTACCTCCTACCGCTACGGCGGAAGCACCCGCAGCGGAGTGGACTGCTCCGGACTGACTTCGCAGATATTTGTCAACGCTCTGCAGATAAAACTGCCGCGAAGCTCGGCGCAGCAGAGCGAGTATTGCCGGCGTATCGACCGCTCGGAGCTTATGGAGGGCGATCTGGTGTTTTTCCGCACCGGATCCAAAGGTGTCAGCCATGTGGGCATGTATGTGGGCGACGGACGTATCATACATTCGTCGACGAGCCGCGGAGTGATAGTGAGCTCGCTCGACGAGTCATACTACCGCCGCACCTACCACTCTTCGGGCCGAGTGGAGCGCTACTATGCGATGATCAGCGGCAAGACCGGCAAAAACAAGGGCAAGACCGACAAAAACAAGGGCAAGACCGACAAGCGCAAGGATAAACCCGCCGGTGCGCCCGATCTGAAGCAGCGCATGGAGGAGTCGCCGGTGAGCGTGCCGGCCGAGGATCTCGACCGACTGCTTGCAGGGGTGTCGCGCAAGGTGAGCGAGAAAGTGAGCGAGAAAGTGAGCGAAAAGGTCGCTGCCGATCCTAAAGCGTCAAAGGCGGTATCGGTGGCGGCCGACCTGACCGCTGTCGCATCGGCGGCTGCCGACAAGGAGAAGGCTGCCGACCGGGTGCGCAAGGCTCTCGAGAAGAAGCGCCGCGATCTTGAAGATATCATCGACCAGAAAGTCGATTCTGTAATATCGGATTATTTTGACTGAATCATAATGCCTGTATATGCCGATCCGACACTGCCGGCCGTGAGCGATCTCGCCGCTGAGGGAGTGGAGATATTACCTTTGTCGGACGCTCCGGCCGACGCTCTGCGGGTGGGTCTGCTCAATCTCATGCCGCTCAAGGAGATGGCCGAGACCGACATGCTGAGGGTGCTGTCGTCGACGCAGCTGCCGGTGGTGCTGACGCTCGTGTCGCTGCGCACCCACGTGCCGCGCCACACCTCGCCGGAGTACATGGCCGCCCATTATGAGCCGTGGCGCGATGATATGACCCGCGGATTCGACGGGTTTATCGTCAACGGTGCGCCGCTCGAGAGAGTGGCTTTCGCCGACGTCAGCTACTGGCCTGAGATATGCGGCATATTCGATTCCCTGCGGAGCGCGTCTGTTCCGTCGCTGTTTATATGCTGGGCGGCATTCGCGGCGATGTACCATCATTACGGCATCGACAAGAGATTGCTCGACCGCAAGATTTCGGGAGTCTATCCCCATGGCGTGATAGGCTCCGGCAACCGCCTGACCGAAGGGTTTGACGATGAATTCTATGTGCCCAACAGTCGTTTCATCACGTGGCTTCGTTCTGATCTGGATCCGGCGGTGGAAAGAGGGGTGAGGATCATCTCGGAGAATCCCGACTCCGGCGTCTACATGGCGTCGGCCTTCGATGACCGGGAAATATACATCACCGGCCATTCGGAATATGCTCCGATGACGCTCGACTTCGAATACCGGCGCGATACGGAGCGCGGCATGAATCCCTCTGTTCCGGTCAATTATTATCGCGACGACAGCCCGGAGGCCGGGCCTGTGGTGCGCTGGCGGGCGCACTCACGCCTTCTGTTCGCCAACTGGATCGGGCGCGTCGTGGCTCCCGGCAGGGCTCGGCGCTGAACCGGCGGCCATGCCCTCAAGTTCGCGCCACACACGTTCGTCGGGTGTCGGAGCCTCTATGACAAGCGGCTGTCGCGACACCGGGTGCGTCAGTTCCACCCGTCGGGCCAGCAGCGAAATGCTCCCGTCGGGATTGCTGCGCCTGTCGCCATATTTCAGATCGCCTCTGACGGGGCATCCTATTGACGACAGCATCACACGGATCTGGTGTTTGCGTCCGGTTTCAAGATTGATCTCAAGCAGGCTCGCATGGTCGCCCTGCGCTATCTGCCGGTAGGACAGCGCCGAATGCTTGGCTCCCTCCTTGGGAACGGACGACAGATACGACTTGTTGTTGCGTTCCACACTCGTGATATATCCTTCGAGCCGTGCCTCAGGCTGCGCCGGACGGCAGCGGGTGAGCGCCCAGTAGGTCTTGCGGATCTCGCCGCGGCGCAGCATCTCATTGAGGCGTGTCAGGGCTTTTGAAGTCTTGGCGAACAGTACCACGCCCCCTACCGGACGGTCGAGCCGGTGAACCACCCCGCAGAACACGTTGCCCGGCTTGGCATATTTCTCCTTTATGTATCGCCGCACGGTTTCGACCAGAGGCTCGTCGCCTGTCTTGTCGCCCTGCACTATCTCGCCCGGACGCTTGTTGACCGCTATGATATGATTGTCTTCGTAGATTACTTCCATACTTCCGCAAAGTTAGCAATTTCCTGCGATTTGCCGAAGTGGCGTTTCCTCGCGACGCGTCATCGGCCCGCTGAAAAACGATCCGGGAGGCCGTGCCGTGGTGCGATCTCATATCGCGGCGGCGCGGTCTCCCGGCAGTATGGCTGATGGCGGTGTCAGTAGCTGACAGCGGGCGCGAGCTCCTTGGCCTGCGCTATCATCTTTTCAAGTTCGTGGAGAGTGGGGATGCGGCCGCACAGATTGCGCTCGGCGTTGATCTCCTCCAGGCGTTTGTGAAGGTTTTCGGGCACGCGGTGGCGGAATTCCTTGACCGTGTCGACTCCCGAGGCTTCAAGCAACTCGGCGAATTGTCCGGCCACGCCCTTGATGCGGAACAGGTCGGCATGGTTTACCCACTTTAGTATCAGTTTGTTGTTGATGCCTGTCGCTTCCGACAGCCTGAGCCTTCCTTCCGGCGTCTTTCCGGCTTCGAGCAGCTGTTCGGTAGTGTCGATGCCTGCGGCTCCGAGTTTTGCCTCGTACAGTTCGCCGATACCCTCGATTTCAATAATTCTGTATGCCATGATGTTGAGGATTTGATTGTGAAATTACAACGTTTGGCGGCTTGGGGCGGTTCAGTGTGCCGGTGGTGTTATCTTATAGGTTGCAGCTCATATATGACCTCTGCGTCGCGATACTGGTTGATCCTGCCGTCTTTCAGAAGATACAGTATCGCGTAGCACAGCTGCAGTTCGGTGAAGTCACAGAGCCGGAGCAGTTCGCGATAGGTATATCTGCATCCTATGCGCATTTTTTCGAGGAGGAGTCTGCTGTTGGTTATTATCGAATCCATAGATGTTGTTGATGTCCGCCCAATATAACCCTGTCGAAGAGGGAAATGTTCGGTGGCTGCCTGTTTTTTTTACGCAAGCAGAGGCGTCATGATGGATTTTTCGATTTTTTAAGGACTTGCATGGGATACGACCGTGAAGTAATGCCTATCTTTGTAGATAATACCGTTTTACTGCGGATCAATACCGACGGACTGATTGAACCAATATTATTTATCACTAAATACCAGATGAAAAAAATCAAGTATCTGGCTGTGGCGGCTATTTGCGCCGTCATGGCTGCATGCGGGGGCAGAAGCGAGCAGACTGCCTCCTACAGTGTGATTCCTTTGCCGCAGGAGGTAAAGGAGGGAAGCGGCGAAGGATTCCATCTCACCGCTTCGACCCGGATAGCCTATCCGGCCGGCAACGAGGCTCTGAAGAATGACGCTGAGCTTCTTGCAGGATATCTCAGGCAGATGACCGGCCATGATCTGAAGGTCACAGATTCTGCACCCGCTTCCGACGTGATCTTGCTCCGCGACGATCTCGGCGGCGCCAACCCCGAAGGCTATGTGCTCACCGTAGGCGACGCTTCCATAGAGATCAACGGATCTTCGGCCGCAGGCACATTCTACGGCATACAGACTCTCCGCAAGTCCATACCGCAGGCCGCACAGAGCAATGTGCTCTTCCCGCCGGTGACCATCACCGACGAGCCGCGTTTCGCCTATCGCGGAGCGCACTTCGACGTGTCGCGCCATTTCTTCCCCGCCGACTCCGTCAAGAGCTTCATCGATATGCTCGCCCTCCACAACATCAATATTCTCCACTGGCATCTCACCGACGACCAGGGATGGCGTCTGGAGATCAAGAGCCGTCCCGGACTGACCGAGCTTGGTTCGAAGCGCGGAGGCACTGTCATCGGCCACAATTCTGGCCAGTATGATTCGATACCCGTGGAGGGTTTCTATACACAGGACGAGGCCCGCGACATCATCAAGTATGCCGCCGACCGCCATATCACCGTCATCCCCGAAATAGATCTTCCCGGCCACATGCTCGGAGCGCTCAAGGCTTATCCCTATCTGGGATGCACCGGCGGCCCGTATGAGGTGTGGCAGCAGTGGGGTGTGAGCGACGACGTGCTCTGCGCCGGCAACGACTCAACCTATAAGTTTATCGACGACGTGCTTGCCGAAGTGGTCGACATATTCCCGTCGGAATACATCCATGTAGGCGGCGACGAATGCCCCAAGACCCGTTGGGCCGCATGTCCCAAATGCCAGGCCAAGATCCGCGAGCTCGGACTCAAGGCCGACAGCCACGGTACCAAGGAGGAGAAACTCCAGAGCCATGTGATACACCATGCCAGCGATTTCCTCGCCTCTAAGGGACGCAAGATGATTGGCTGGGACGAGATACTCGAAGGTGGTCTGGCCCCCGGTGCCGTAGTCATGTCGTGGCGCGGTGAGGAGGGTGGCAAGGAAGCCGCTCGTCGTGGACACGATGTCATCATGACCCCCAACTCCTATCTCTATTTCGACTATTATCAGACTCTCGACCGCGAGAACGAGCCTATAGCAATAGGCGGCTATCTCCCCGTGGAGCGCGTCTACAGCTATGAGCCGCTTCCGGCCGACCTCACTCCCGAAGAGGCAGCCCATATCAAGGGCGTGCAGGCCAACCTGTGGACCGAGTATATCCCCACCTTCGCGCAGGCACAGTACATGGAACTGCCGCGTATGGCTGCTCTGGCCGAAGTGCAGTGGAGCAAAGCCCCCAAGGACTACAAGGCTTTTGCAGGACGTATGCCGCAGATGATCGCCCACTATGACGCCAACGGCTACAACTATGCACGCCACATGTTCAATGTGGCCGGAACGCTCACACCCGACAGCGTAAGCCACGCCATCATGCTTGAGCTTTCGACTGTCGACAACGCTCCGATCTACTACACTCTCGACGGCTCCGAGCCAACCGAGGCATCGATGCTCTATGAGCAGCCCGTGAAGCTCGACAAGACATCCACCGTCAAGGCTGTCACCATCCGCAAGAGCGGCCGCAGCAATGTGTATGTCGACAGTGTATCGTTCAATCTCGCCACAACCCACCCCGTGAAGCTCGTCAATGAGCTTCATCCCCGCTACAAGGCCAAGGGAGGCGTGACACTCACCGACGGCAAGTTCGGCACCAGCGGTTACGGCAATGGCGACTGGGTAGGCATTGTCGGCAAGGATCTCGTTGCCGAAGTGAACCTCGAGGATGATCAGACGGTGAAGGACGTGACCGTGCGCACATGCGTCGCTACAGGCGACTGGGTGTTCGATGCACGCCGCATGACAGTAGAGGTCAGCGCCGACGGAAAGACCTTCACGAAGGTGGCTTCCGAGGGTTATCCCCGCATGGATAAGGGTGCCAACGCCATCGTAACGCACTCGCTTGCGTTCGACCCGGTTAAAGCCCGCTATGTGAGGGTGAGCCTGCAGCCTGAGAACTCCATGCCCGACTGGCATCCCGGCAAAGGCAAGCCGGCCTTCATCTTCGTCGATGAGATAGAGATCAACTGACCCTCTCCGGCGCGTCCGGAATATGGTTTATAAACATCAAGGTGTGCCTCTGTATCAAGCGGAGGCACACCTTTTTTCGTATAATGGAGATATGTTTCAGAGTGTGGGAACTGCTGTGGCTCTCTGTTTCGCCACGCCGGCCTGTGTTGTAATCCGTGGTCGGATTATTGCCCGGAGGAGGGGAGTGCCGATTCGATGGTCGACTTGCAGCGTGCCATGAGCTCAGGCAGGTTGTAGTGCGAGCCGTCGGCGGGCGGGTTTATGGCCGGATGTATGGTCAGTGTGATTGTTCCGGGCATAGGGAAGCGCTTGAAGCGGGGCAACACGTCGAATGCGCCGTCGATCGTCAGCGGCACCACCGGAAGATGAAATTCCTCGGCAAGCATGAAGGCGCCGCGCTTGAAGGCTCTGACCTTGCCGTCCCATGTGCGTGCCCCCTCGGGAAACACCACTACCGACAGCCCCGATCCGAGCAGCCTCTCGGCACGCTCCATAGTGTGGCGCAGAGCCGACGGAGTGGAACGGTCCACGTAGATCTGTTGTATCCGTTCGCAGGCATACCCCACCAGAGGTATGCGACGAAGCTCTTTCTTCATCATCCAGCGGAACTGGTGTCCGAGCCAGCCGTAAATGGTGAAGATGTCGTAGGCTCCCTGATGGTTGGCCACAAATATGTAGCTCTGCCGCGGATCGATATTGTCGCGTCCGACTGCCCGCACTCTCACGAAGGCGAGCCAGCACATGATCCGGCTCCAGATCCGTTCAGGATAGTATCCGGCCCAGCGTCCGGCTCCGAGCGAGGCTCCGGCTATGGCTGTGAGGGCGGTGATCACGGTGGCTGCCAGCATCAGCGGCAGCATGACGCATATCTGGTATACGCGGTAGAGGAAGAGCATTGTTGTGGTTTTATCGGGTAGTGGATTGTTTGATGTCGTCAGGAATCGGATCAGGACTGCTCGGTGGCTGCAAATTCCATCAGGTAGGCTTTGATGAATCCGTCGATGTCGCCGTCCATCACTCCGCCCACGTCCGACGTCTGGTGGCCTGTGCGGTGATCCTTCACGCGACGGTCGTCAAACACGTAGCTGCGTATCTGCGAACCCCACTCGATCTTCATCTTGCCGGCCTCGATCTTGGCCTGCTCCTGCATACGGTGCTGCAGTTCCTTGTCGTAGAGTATGGAGCGCAGCTGACGCATGGCGTTCTCCTTGTTCTTGGGCTGGTCGCGGGTTTCGGTGTTCTCGATGAGTATCTCCTCTTTCTCGCCGGTGTAGGGGTCGGTGAACTGGTAGCGCAGACGCACGCCCGATTCCACCTTGTTGACGTTCTGTCCGCCAGCGCCGCCGCTTCGGAAGGTGTCCCACGAGAGCAGAGCCGGATCCACACGCACTTCGATCGTGTCGTCGACCAGCGGGGTGACAAACACCGATGCAAACGATGTCATGCGCTTGCCCTGGGCGTTGTAGGGCGATACGCGCACCAGACGGTGCACGCCGTTCTCGCTCTTGAGATAGCCGTAGGCGAAGTCGCCCTCTACGTTGATGGTGCACGACTTGATGCCGGCCTCGTCACCTTCGAGCAGGTTGGCCATGGAGGTCTTGTAGCCGTGAGCCTCGCACCAGCGCAGATACATGCGCATTAGCATCTGTGCCCAGTCCTGGCTCTCGGTACCTCCGGCGCCGGAGTTGATTTTCAGCACCACTCCGAGCTTGTCCTCTTCGCGGCGGAGCATATTGCGGAGTTCCAGGCGCTCTATCTTGTCGATGGTCGATGCGTAGAGTGCGTCGAGTTCCGATTCGTCCATTTCGCCCTCTTTTACAAATTCGAAGGCAATGGTCAGCTCTTCGACAGCATCGGCCACTTCGGCATATCCCTCGATCCATGCCTGCAGATCCTTGATTTTCTTCATCTGAGCCTGGGCTTCCTTGGGGTGTTCCCAGAAGTCGGGCACGTGGGTGCGCAGTTCCTCCTCTTCTACCTCTATTTTCTTGGAGTCTATGTCGAGATATCGGTGGAGCGCTTCTGTGCGCTCGGCGGTTTCCTTAAGTTGTTCCTGTGTAATCATGAATGCAAAAATAATGAAAATCGGCCGAAGCGTCAAACATACATGCGTTCAATTTCTTCGGCATAGCGTTCGGCGACGGCGCGGCGCTTGACTTTCAGAGTGTTGGTCAGTTCGCCGCTCTCCATGGTGAACGGCTGTGGCAGCAGGGTGAAGCGCTTGATGTGTTCGTGGGGCGCCATGTCGTCGAGCAGCCGCGCGAGCCGCTCTTCATAGAAGCTGTAGATACGCGGATCGGCCACGAGCGCCACGTTGTCGTCAGCGGCTATTCCGTGAGCTTCGGCATAACGTCGCAGCTCGCCGAATGCGGGAACTATCAGCGCGCTGACAAACTTGCGCCGGTCGCCGATTACGGCTGCCTGGTCGATATATTTGTCCTCGCCCAGACGGCTCTCTATGGCCTGCGGGGCTATGTATTTGCCGTTGGAGGTCTTGAAGAGATCCTTCAGGCGGTCGGTGAGTATGATTGCGCCGGTCGAGTCGATGCGTCCGGCGTCGCCGGTGCGCAGCCATCCGTCGGCGGTGAACGCTTCTTTGGTGGCATCGGGCTTGCGGTAGTAGCCTGGCTCGTATACACATCT
>NZ_PUED01000011.1 GCF_003024925.1 Paramuribaculum intestinale | reverse complement strand
ATCTGGAGCTATGTCGCGCGAGGTGAGTTTGGTCTTTGCCTGCGAGTCGAACACCGGCTCCTCAAGACGAAGCGATATGGCTGCGGCTATTCCGCCTCTGATATCGGAACCTTCGAGATTGGCCTTTCCGGAATATTCCTTGATCGTGCGCGAGATCGCATCCTTAAGCGCGGTCAGATGCGTGCCGCCGTGCACGGTATTCTGACCGTTTGCAAACGAATAGTATTCCTCTCCGTACTGGCTCGCATGCGTGAAAGCCACCTCCAGATCATCGGTGGTGAGATGAATGATCGGATAAAGCGGCTCATTGGTCATATATTCCTTGAGGAGATCGGTCAGACCGTTGCGCGACACGTATTTCGTCCCGTTCAGATTGATGGTCAGCCCCACATTGAGAAACGAGTAGTTTTTGATCATCGGCACAATGAATTCCTCACGGTAACGGTAGCCCTTGAAGAGTGTATCGTCAGGCGTGAAGCTTACGGTGGTGCCGTTAGGCTCCTCGGTGTCCGTGATCTCGCTCTCCTCCACGATGTCGCCACGGCAGTAGCTGACGCGCTTCATCTTGCCGTCGCGCACACTCTGCACTACGAATTCCGACGACAGGAAGTTGACAGCCTTGATGCCGATACCGTTCATTCCCGCCGTCTTCAGATTGCCTCGTGTGCCGAAATTGGCGCCGGTGTTGAGTTTCGACGACGCGTCGACCACACTGCCAAGCGGTATGCCGCGGCCGCGGTCACGCACCGTGACTGATGTTTCGGTCACAGTCACGTCAATAACTTTGCCGAACCCTTGATTGAACTCGTCGACCGAATTGTCGATCACCTCCTTTAGAAGCACGTAGATGCCGTCTTCCGACGATGAGCCGTCGCCGAGAGAGCTTATATACATGCCGGGACGAAGCCTTACGTGCTCCTTCGGCGAAAGGGTCACAATAGAGTTTTCATCATAACCGTCAGTCGCTCCGGCTTCGGCCTGCGACTCCTCGAAATCGAGAGTGTCGTCGGCCACTCTCTCTCTGGCTTCGGAGAGTTCTTCGTCGGTTTCGTTGTTGTGGTGGTCGCTCATTCGTTGTTTGATTATTTGGTAATCGGAGGGATCGGAATTATCGGAATGATCAGAGTTATCGGATGGGGCTGGTGTCAGGTCACTTGAAAGCGGATGTCATGCTCTCGAACGCCACGCTCAGACCTTCTGCGTCCTTGCCTCCGGCCTGTGCGAATCCAGGCTGTCCACCGCCGCCACCCTTGATGGCCTTGGCTGCCTCGCGCACTATCTGCGAGGCGTTCAGTCCGCGCGATGTCAGGTCGTCGGTCAGCATCACCGTCAGCAACGGCTTGCCGGCTCCGTCGACAGTTGCGGCCACGAACGCCGTTTCCCTGGGCGAGGAGGCTCTGACGCCAAAAGCCACACTCTTGACCATCTCGGGCATCATCGGCCCGCTGAAAGCAGCCAAACGGATACCACTGCCTACCATATCAGCCTTTTCAAGCACGACCTTAGTCATGGCCTGGGCACGTTCGTTGAAATAGTCCTCGACCTGTTTTTTCAGATCGGCATTCTCGGCTATGGAACGACGCATTGCAGCCACCACATCGGGGGCGTTGCCGAGCATTCCGGCAAGCTGCGCCAGAGTGGATGTCAGCGAATCCATGGCATCCTCTACAGCACGACCTGTGATGGCCTCTATACGCCTTATTCCGGCGGCTATGGAACTCTCGCTGACGATGCGTATCATACCTATGTTGCCCGTATTGTCGACATGAGTACCGCCACACAGCTCGACTGAATCGCCGTAGCGTATGACTCTCACCTCGTCGCCATATTTCTCGCCGAAGAGCGCCATGGCTCCCATGGCCTGCGCCTCGGCGATCGGGAGATTGCGGTGCTCGTCACGGCCTATAGCGCGGCGCACCATCTCATTGGCCATGTGCTCCACCTGCTTGATCTCTTCGGGAGTCACTTTCTGGAAGTGGCTGAAGTCGAAGCGCAGCACGTCGGGGCTTACGTATGATCCACGCTGTTCCACATGCTTGCCAAGCACTGCACGGAGAGCATAGTGTAGCAAGTGGGTGGCTGTGTGGTTGCACGATGTGGCCTGACGCGCATCGGTGTCGATGGCGGCCGTAAACACTGCGGCCGGATCTGCCGGAAGTGTTTTTGCAAGGTGCACGGCCATTCCGTTCTCGCGCTTTGTGTCGTATATCTCAGTGACGCGTCCGTCGGCGTCGGTAAGTGTGCCACGGTCGCCCGTCTGGCCACCCATTTCGGCATAGAACGGGGTGCGAGCGAGCACTATCTGATAGTATTCGCCCTTTTTCTGCTTGACCTTGCGGTAGCGGAGTATTCCGGTTTCGACCGATGTGTGGTCGTAGCCGACAAACTCAGGCTCACCGTCGCCCACTGTCACCCAGTCGGTGGCTTCGGTGGCTGCGGCATTGCGTGCACGCTCCTTCTGAGCCTGCATCTCGGCATCAAACTCCTTATGGTCAAGAGTCATGCCGTTTTCTTTGAGTATAAGCTCAGTAAGATCGAGAGGGAAACCATAGGTATCGTAAAGCGTGAAAGCTTCCTTGCCTGAAATCTCGGTGCGTCCGTCGGCTTTTGCAGCGGCCATGGCTCCGTCGAGCAGACGTATACCGTTGTCGAGCGTGCGCAGGAATGCATCCTCTTCCTCCTTGATCACCTTCATGATCAGTTCGCGCTGGCTCTTTATTTCAGGATAGGCCTCGCCCATGGATTCGATAAGCGTGTCGATAAGCTTGTACATGAACGCCTGCTTCTGCCCCAGGAATGTGTAGGCGTAGCGTACGGCACGGCGCAGGATGCGGCGTATCACGTATCCGGCCTTGGCGTTGCCGGGAAGCTGCGAGTCGGCGATCGAGAATGCGATAGTGCGCACATGGTCGGCGATGACACGCATGGCTATATCGACCTTTACGTCCTTGCCATATTCAAGTCCCGACAGCCGCGCGATAGCGGATATGAGCGGGGTAAACACGTCGGTGTCGTAGTTTGATGTCTTGCCCTGCAGAGCCATGCAGAGGCGTTCGAATCCCATGCCTGTGTCGATCACCTTGGCAGGCAGCGGCTCGAGCGAGCCGTCGGCCTTGCGGTTGTACTGCATGAACACCAGGTTCCATATCTCGATTACCTGCGGATGATCGTGGTTGACCAGTTCGCGTCCGGGCTTTGCTGCACGCTCGGCATCGGAACGCAGGTCGATATGTATCTCCGAGCAGGGGCCGCACGGACCCGTATCGCCCATTTCCCAGAAATTGTCGTGCTTGTTGCCGTTGATGATATGGTCGGCGGGAAGATGCTTCTCCCAGTAGCCCGCGGCCTCGTCATCGCGCGTCAGACCCTCCTCGGCCGAGCCTTCGAACACTGTGGCATACAACCGATCCGGATCCAGCCCGAGCACATCCACCAGATATTCCCACGCCCAGTCGATGGCTTCCTGCTTGAAATAGTCGCCGAACGACCAGTTGCCGAGCATCTCGAACATCGTGTGGTGATATGTGTCCATTCCCACCTCTTCGAGGTCGTTGTGTTTTCCACTGACGCGCAGACACTTCTGCGAGTCGGCCACCCTGCGGCTCTTTGGAGCTGCATTGCCGAGGATTATATCCTTGAACTGATTCATGCCCGCATTCGTAAACATCAGCGTCGGATCATCCTTGATGACCATGGGCGCCGAGGGCACTATCTTATGGCCTTTCTGACGGAAAAACTCTTTGAACGATTCTCGTATCTCTTTGGCAGTAAGCTTCTTTTCCATTTGCTTTATTTATGCTTTCGTCTTGCTTTCTTTTTCCACGTATAAAACACGATAGCGGCTACCGACAGCTAATGCCAACGGAGCCTGATATCTCTGCAAAATTAGCTATTTTTTTTGGCTTGGCAATGCATATTTTCAGCATTATCAGCATTATCACAACTGAAACAAACGAAAAAGCGCACCTACCTAACGGTGGAAGAACTACGGGAATCCAATCATCTGAAGCATCAAACAATACATTCCCTATAACATATCCGTTGCTACAGGGATATAAAAAAAATTACTCGTCATCACGACGAATAATCTTCTTACCTTAAATCTAATACCATGAAAAACTGATGCAAAGTTACACATTTTTATGAAAAGATATGTAGTAGAACATATAAACTTCCATGCATTTAACCTTATTTAACTTTTAAGCAGATCTAATCTGACCTCGCAGGTGAGTGGATGTCAGAAGTCGAGTGTGAGGCGCAGGTTGATCTGACGGCGGGTCATATAGTTGGGAACAGCGTAGGAAATGCTGTTGACGTCAGTGACCCAATAGTAGTTGCTGACATTGGTGATGTCAAACAGATTGAAAAGGTCAATACCGGCCCACAGACTTCTGACAGCCCTGCGCCGGCCATCGGTTTCGGACATGATGATCCCATACGCCAGACCGAGATCCACGCGCTTGTATGGTGGAGTGCGGAAATATCCGTCGTAGCGCGTGCGTCCTGGCGCGGTGGTGATCAGTCCATCCATCAGCACACCGCGAAGACTCACCTTCAACCGAGGCACACCGGGAACAAAATCGGTGAAATAAACCGACAGATTATAGCGGCGGTCGTTGGGTCGCGGCACACTTTTGCCTTCAAGCGTCTCGCGGGTGTCCATCAACCCGAAACTGATCCACGAATCGCTACCGGCCACGAATTGTCCGAAAAGTTTGAAATCAAGACCGGCCACATGGCCCGACGCCGCATTGCGCCCGAGATATGTCACCGTAAGGTTTTCCACCTCATAGGGATTGATCTTCGACAACGCTTTATAATATGCCTCGGCGGAGAATTTGAACGGCCGGCCGAACGCACGGAAATTAAAGTCGGCTCCTCCCACGATCTGCAGCGATCGCTGCGATCTGACATCGCTGTTGACCTCGGTCACATATTCACCCGGAGCGATCTCCCTGCGGAGAAGCATCTCACGGTAGAACGGCAGCTGATAATACACTCCACCGGCCAGACGGAAAGCCCATTGAGGAGCGCCGGCGGGCACCAGCCCGGCTTCCAGACGCGGACTGACGAGAAATTCGCCCGACGATGAGCGGTGTGTGGCACGGATGCCGCCGGTGACGTTCCAGAATCCGGCCGACGTCTGCCGCTGCCATGTATCCTGCACGACGGCCGATACAAGCGAGGCGGAAACATCATGATTGCCACGCAATGCGAAGTAGACCCGGAGCGCATCGGGAGCCAGCGGCAACGAATAGCCGGCCGAATCGCGACGCTCCCACTGACTGACACGCCCCTCCGTATGCTCGCGCTTGACTCCAAGACTGTAAAGCAACCTATGCGACGACAGACGCGTCGTACCCTGAAACAACGCCGACAGCACAGTAGCTTTCAGACGGTTGCGCTGATGTTCGGCATAACGCCCCGCTCCGAGTTCGCTGCCGGCCTGATCAAGCCAGTATTCACCGGATATATCGTAAGCCACAAGCTCGTCGGTGCGGAATCCCGACAGCTGAAGACTCAGATCCGTATTACCCGTCGTATATCCTACCGTGGCAGCTCCGGTAAACGCATTGAAGCGGTCGTGTTCACAGCCATCGAAATAGACCTTGAAGCGATGAGCGTCGTCAAGCGTGCCGAAACTCGTGTTGCGGTCGGCCGGCGCAAACCTATAAGTATTCAGATTCGCATCAAAAAAAGCTTCCACACGCCAACGCCGCGACGGCGACCATGACAGGCAACTCTGCCAGTCGAAAAAGTCAGGATCGTATTCACCTTTGGTGTCGGAAGTGGACAGTACAGAAGTATTGCGTTTATAGCGCACGCCATGAAGCTGTGCAAACCGTTCGGAACCTTGACCGAGAGTCAGCGCCCCGCCCATCATCGACACTGTGGCCGACCCTTCAAACGACTGCGGCCGACGATAGGCTACATCGAGCACCGACGACATACGGTCGGCATAGCGGGCGGCAAAACCGCCAGACGAAAATCCGACCGACGCGGTCATCTCCGGATTTACCACACTAAGCCCCTCGGCCTGCTGGCTGGCCACAAGCATCGGACGATATATTTCCACGCCGTTGACATAAACCGTATTCTCGTCATACGACCCTCCACGCACCGAATAACGCCCCGACAGCTCACCCGCTCCGGCCACACCGGGAAGAGTGGCCACCATCGCCTCGACGCTGCCACCGGTAGGATCGCCGGCACGGCGTCCGTACTCGCGGGCGTCGAGCCGCTCCATTGCGTCGGTGCGCTTGCGGATATCGGTGACAATGACCTCCTCAAGCTCTCGCTCATCGGGCCGCATACGCAGACTTATCACCATCTCCCCTTGTGGATGAAGCAGCGTGCGCCGCTCCTCCCGGTAGCCGAGCAAGCGGAAAGATGCGCGCAGCGTATCAGTATCGGCCGTCGTGAGACGATACATTCCCTTGGCGTCGGTGAGCGTCGCACCCAGCCCTGTGCCGAGGCTGACGGTCACGCCTTCGAGCGGCTCACCGCTGTAATCGGTGACACGTCCGCGAAGCACTACCGACGCCGACGCCTGCCATAGGGCAGTGACGGTCAGAAAAAAAATCGATAACCAGCGTAGCATACACAAATAACGGCACAATGGAAGAAAAATTGTTGTAACTTTGCACATTCAAACCCACAATCAAAAGCCACAATGAAGATCGCTATCGTTGGAACCGGATATGTCGGACTCGTATCGGGAGCCTGCTTCGCTGAAATGGGCACCGATGTCACCTGCGTGGATATCGACAAGGCAAAGATCGAAAGCCTCAGACAAGGCATAATACCTATATATGAACCGGGACTCGACGAACTGGTGCGCCGCAACGTACGCGACGGACGCCTGCACTTCACCACATCACTCGAAGAGGTGATCAATGATGTCGAAGCAGTATTCTCCGCCGTCGGCACCCCGCCCGACGATGACGGCTCGGCCGATCTCACCGCCGTCAAGGCCGTGGCCCGGACATTCGGCCGCCACATCGACCGTCAGGCAATCCTTGTCACCAAATCAACCGTTCCGGTTGGCACATCCGAAATAATCCGCGGCATTATCAACGAGGAACTCGACCGCCGCGGAGTCAACGTGGACTTCGAGCTGGCATCCAATCCAGAATTTCTCAAAGAGGGCGCGGCTATCAAGGACTTCATGTCGCCCGACCGTGTGGTGATCGGTGTCGACGGCCCGCGTTCGCGTGAAGTGATGGAGCGCCTCTACCGTCCGTTCCTGCTTCAGAATTTCCGGGTGATGTTCATGGACATTCCCTCGGCCGAAATGGCCAAGTATGCCGCCAACGCCATGCTGGCCACACGCATATCGTTTATCAACGACATAGCCAACCTGTGCGAGCTTACCGGAGCCGACGTCAGTCAAGTGCGCCGTGCCATAGGCGCCGACACCCGCATCGGCAACAAGTTTCTCTACCCAGGATGCGGCTACGGCGGCTCCTGTTTCCCGAAAGACGTGCAGGCGCTCATACGCACCGGAGAACAGCTCGGCTACCCGATGCGCGTGATTCAGGCGGTGGAGGCCGTCAACGACGAACAGAAACACATACCGTTCCGCAAGCTCCGCAAAGCCCTCGGCCGACTGGAAGGACGCCGGATAGCCCTCTGGGGACTTGCCTTCAAGCCCGAAACCGACGACATGCGCCTGGCTCCGTCACTGACACTCATCGAAGACCTTCTCGGCGATGGAGCCACAGTATGCGTCTTCGACCCGGTGGCGATGGACGAATGCCGCCGCCGTCTGTCGGACAAGGTGGACTACGCTACCGACATGTATGCCGCCTGCATCGACGCCGACGCACTGTGCGTGCTGACCGAGTGGAAACAGTTCCGCCTGCCATCATGGCCTGCGGTGGCACGGCTGATGAATGGCGAAACGGTCATTGACGGCCGCAACATATACTCTCCCGACGATCTCGCCGCTGCCGGACTGAAAGTGCACGCCATCGGACGCCCCTGACCATGCAGCGACTGCCCCGGCCGACACTGCGGCCCATGACACAACGCATTACAGCAGCAATATGAAAGTCATACAGTTTCTGAAAGACTGGACACTTATAATCGCCATACTTGCAGGCATCGGAGGATATTTCGCATACGTGAGCATTCCGTGGCTGCGCCCGACTCACATCCTTGCGTCCGAAGCCATAGCCGTGGTGCAGCCGCTGCTGATATTCTCCATGCTGTTTATCACATTCAGCAAAATCAATCCGCACGAACTGCGGCTTCGCCGCTGGCATCTGTGGCTGCTGTTGCTGCAATGCGGACTGTTCACGGCCATCGGACTTGTGCTTATAGCCATGCCACACAGCGGCATACGCATAGTGCTTGAAGGCGCAATGATATGCCTCATCTGCCCCACGGCTACAGCCGGAGCGGTGATCACACGCAAACTCGGCGGCGACGTCAACAACATCACCACCTACACCATACTCATCAATCTTGCCGCCGCGCTTATGATACCGGCTCTCGTGCCGTTTGTCCATCCCAATCCCGAGATGTCGGCCATGACCTCATCAATGCTAATACTCCGCAAGGTTTTTCCCCTGCTGCTGATGCCGCTCGTGGCCGCACTCGCCATACGCCGGATGCTTCCGGGCCTCAACCGCCGCATCGGAAGCCTTCAGGGGCTGACGTTCTATCTGTGGGCTGTGGCTCTCGCGCTTGCGACAGCCGTCACCACCCGTAGCATAGTCCACACCGACGTCGACGTCGCCACCCAGCTCTGGCTTGTGGCCGTATCCCTGATATGCTGCGCCATGCAGTTCTGGATCGGAAGGAAGATAGGATTGCGCTACAACGACATGATCACGGCCGGACAGTCGTTCGGACAGAAAAACACCGTGCTTGCCATATGGATGGGCTACACTTTTTTCACTCCCATAACCGCTGTGGCCGGAGGATTTTACAGTATCTGGCACAATCTTGTCAACTCCTATCAGCTCTACGAGCACAAGAAGTCTACAGCAGAAAACACAGCCGCCAAGGCCGGGTCATAGCCCTACGCGAACAGTTTGCGCAAGCATCGCGCCGACACCGTATCGGTCACTTACGGTCAAACCGTATATAGCTTTGCTCTATAGGCTTGTAGGAAGGATCATCCCACAGCGAGCTTGAGATCATCAGATCCGCGCTTATGCGGTTGCATGCTATCGGCACATTATGCAGACGGCACTGACGCAACAGCATCTGTATATCGGCCTCGTGGGGCTGAGCGTTCAGATCATCGATAAGAAACACGGCGAGATCTATCTCGTTTCTCACCACCATTGCCGCAATCTCGGCATCGCCACCCATTGGCCCTGAGTTCATACACTCCACGTCGGCATCAATTCCGGCATCGGCAAAAGCCTGCGCCACCAGACGCCCCGTAGTGCCCGTACAAACGAGCCTGTGTTGCGAAAGACAGGGAGCATGAACTTTGACCCAGTCGATCATGTCGGCCTTTCGCCGGTCATGTGCCACGAGCGCTATAGTCAGTTTCTTTTTCATAAGCATCTTCAAAAAAACAGCTGGTATTACCGAACTAATCAGCAACTCATTTCAGTTTACTTGAAAACGCCTGACAACCCGATGCGGTTCGGCACACACCTCCCCCGTCGTCATACATGCTGATAACAAACCGTTCAGACCGGATCGTCCATAAAGCCATAGCCGTATCCTGAACGTGTGATGATATGGCGGCCGTAGCGGCCGATTTTCTGCCGGATCCGCGTGACGTTGACATCCACCGCCCGATCGGCCACCACAGTCTCTCCGGGCCAGACCTCCGACAGCAGTTCGGCGCGCGAGAACACCCTGTTGCGGTCCGACAGCAGACGGAACAATATCTCGAACTCTTTGCGCGGCATCCTGACTTCCTCGCCATCGACCATACACACATGAGTGCGCCGCGACAACTGCAGCCCCATGAATTGCACAGTCAACATAGGCGTGGATGACGAAGATGTATTATCACGCGACGAGGATGATGCGCGGCGGAGCACCGAGCGGATCCGTGCAAGCACCGTCTGCAGCGAATATGGCTTGGTTATATAGTCGTCAGCGCCTGTGTCGAGGCCACGTATCATGTCATCCTCCGCATCTTTGGCTGTGCAGAATATCACCGGCACCGACGCCGTAGCGGGATTAGACCGCATGATACGCACAAGCTGCAGCCCTGAGATCTCCCCCATCATGATGTCAAGCAGAATCAGATCAAACTCCGAAAGGTCATAGGCCAGTGCCTCCTCTGCGCTATAGGCCTTCTCGACGACATATCCTTCAGCCTCCAGATTGAAAGCCATGACATCGCAGAGGGTTTCCTCATCGTCTACGACCAGAATCCTTTTTGTCTCCGCAGTCATACCGGGGTCACTTCATTGACATCGACGAGATGATGTATTATCGCGAATATCGTCAGTCCGGCGGCAGTGTGTATTTCCAGCTTGGCGCTGATATTGCGCCGGTGAGTGGCAACGGTGTGCACGGATATGCACAGCTCGTCGGCGATCTCCTTGTTGACCTTTCCCTGCGCTATGCCACGCAGTATCTCCTTCTCGCGCTCGCTCAGCAGCGCAAGCTGCGCCGAAGTGACATCGTCATCGGCCTGACCCTCTCCGGCCACATCCGTCGCCGACCGCCGCATTTCCGACTCCATCCGCTCCACAGCCGGAATGAACAGCTGGCTCTCGACATCGAAATGGCGAAGCATATCGCGCTCACACATTATGATGTCGAAAAGCGCCCCGCTGAGGCGGTCGTTCTCCTTCTGCTTATAATGATAGATGAAGATATCCTTCAGCTCCTTGAGTTTCTCAGCCGTGTCGACATGGCCTGCAGAGTAGCGGGCTATATTGAATTCTTCGTCGGCCTCCCCTCTGATCAGCCGGTCGACATAGGCGAATATCACGTCATTCTCATAGTCCATGTGCTTCTTCACCTCCACCACATAATCGTCGAAGAACTTCATGAGCAGCAAGGCCACCTCGTTGGAAGCGGAATAGTTGATAGCGTCGATCAGGTAGTGGCGTATTTTAGGAAACTGGACGTCGAGAAACGACGTATGCGCACGTTTTAGGTATCCCATCAGCGATGTCAGCGATATCGACGTCACGTCGTAGCTATAGCCGCTCAACAGGTTGCACACACATAGAAACGTATCGGTATCCACCCCGTTCTCACGGCACACCTGAGCCACCGAACTGTCGCCGAATCCGAAAGCGATATCAAACCGGCTGATAGCCGGCAAAAGCATGGCATTGTCGCGAATCAGCTCTCTCATGTTGTTGGACGAGAGATATCCTTGTTGCTTGTCTATCATAATCAGATGGGTTGATTTCCCCATGCAAAGGTAATATCTTATATCCACACGACAAATACTCAAAAGCAATGATTGTCATGCAGGCATACCCATGTCCGGCCATGCTACAGCACTCACGCCGCCCGTTTTTTTTCACTTTTTTACGGTATTGATGCGGCACACGGCCATATCTAATTTTGCATCCGGAAAAATACCATAACCAATCGAAATCAATTTCAACAAATGACCACTTTCATGAAAAGAACAGCAGCATTCTTCACAGTCATGATGCTCCTCGCCGGCATCACATCAGTATTCTCATCGTGTTCAGACAAAGACGACGAACCCTCGCTACCGGCAGCCGAGTATGTTGCCGGAACATATACCGGCGATATGACCTGCTCTGTGATGGGCAACGAGTCAGTGTTTGAGGATCTGACCTTCAATGTCGACGCCACCGACGATGCCACTGTCGACATCACACTGCCGTCATTCGGCAACCCGCCGATGCAGGTGCCGCAGATCAACGTATCCGACGTAAAGGTGTCGGGAAGCGACGGCACATATACCCTTGCCACGACCGAATTCAGCGGCACCACCGACAGCGGCCGTGCCGTGTCAGGCACAATAGAAGGCTCATACGCCGACGAGGTGCTCACCATCAGATTCAACCTGCAGTATGGAGCGATGCCAATGCCCATGATATGCACATTCTCCGCTCCTAAAAAATGACATCCATGACCGGAAGCCTGAAACCAGCACTGCTATCGGCCGTCGGACTTCTGTTTCCGCTCACAGGCCTTGCCGACACGTATGTCGGCAAGGTACTGGATGAAACCGGAAGTCCGCTACCCGGGGCCGTAGTCAGAATCGAAGGCCACGGACAGCCCGTCACCACCGGTGCTGACGGCAGATACAGTTTCGAGATTCCGAGCCGGTCCACAGCCAGAATCACCGTGAGCTATATAGGCTATGCCACAGGCGATGCCATCATACGGTCGGAAGGCTCGGAAAAAGACAATACCGTCAGGCTATCGTCCGATCCGACTATGCTCAACGAGGTCGTAATCACAGCCACACGCACACCGAAAGCGCTGAAAGACGTGCCGGTGGTGACACGTGTCATATCGGCCGAAGAGATTGGCAAGACCGACGCAACCAACATACAGGATCTTCTTACAGAGGAACTTCCCGGACTGGAATTCGGATTCGCGATGAGTCAGGAAACGTCGCTCAATATGAGCGGTTTCGGCGGAAACGCCATACTTTTCCTGGTCGACGGCGAAAGGCTGGCAGGCGAAACAATGGACAATGTCGACTACAACAGACTCAATCTTGAGAACGTCGGGAAAGTGGAGATCGTCAAAGGAGCGTCATCGGCTCTCTACGGAGCCAATGCCGTAGGCGGTGTGGTCAATCTCATAACGAAAGAGCATGACGAACCGTGGCGGCTCAACCTCAACTCACGCTACCGCAACGCCGGCAAAGAGTGGAGAACCGGAGGCGACCTGAGCTTCAATTCCGGCAAGTGGAACTCGAACACTTCCGTACAGCACTCGACGATGAATACGATACGTCTCACCGACGCCTTCGACACCGAGTCGAAAATCCACGAGATCTACGGAGGCACCACTCTCAATATCAAGGAACGGCTCACATACCGTGTTTCAGAGCGGCTGCGCCTGATCGCCAGAGGAGGATATTTCGCCCGCACGAGCGACCGGGCCAACTACGACGATCACTATCACGACTACAATGGCGGACTGCGCGGAGTGTGGGACATAGACGAAAGCCAGAATCTGGAGGTGTCGTATGGCTACGACCAGTACGACAAATCGCGATACACCGGCGGACGCCGCACCCACGACCACGACTACAGCAACCGCCAGCACATCGCACACGGTCTCTACACCAAGTTCTGGGGAGCCAACGGCCTTACAGTCGGAGCCGACTACATGCACGACTATCTCAACACATATCAGTTTACCGACAACGCGTCGCATTCGCAGACATCGGTCGATGCATTCGTGCAGTTTGACTACAACCCCCTGTCGTGGCTCAATATCATCGCCTCTGTGCGCGACGACTACTTCTCGGCATCAGACAACAATGCCGTCACCTCGCGGATAGCCACGATGTTCAAGCTCCGCCCGCTGTCGGTCAGAGCATCCTATGCCGGAGGCTTCCGCGCCCCGACGCTCAAGGAGATGTATATGTGCTTCGACATGGCCGGGATACAGATGATCTACGGCAATCCCGATCTGAAACCGGAGAAAAGCCATAATTTCAATCTGGCGCTGGAACGCAACGGCCAAGTTCGCGGGGGCATACTTGCCGGATCCTACAGCCTGACCCTTTCGGGCTACTACAACTATTACGACAGACGCATCACCACCACCGACTTCCCCGGAACCGACCGGCTTGAAGAGGGAGCCATCTATGCCAACGAGGACGGCGTGAGAGTGGCAGGCGCCGACTTCAACGCCCGCTACCGCACTGCCTCGGGACTCGGAGCTTCGCTGAGCTACAACTATCTTCACGTAGCACACCGATCGCTCGACTCCCAGTTCAGCCAGCCACGCCCTCACTCGGCCACATGGCGCATCGACTACGAACGCCGGCTGTGCAGCGCCTATAAACTATATGCCGGCCTGTCGGGCCGATATCTTTCGAAGGCATCAAGCCGCTATGACACCGACGGAGCCTACTCGCTGTGGAAATTCACTCTTCAGCAACGGATCTGGCGCGGAATCAGCGTCAACTTCATCATTGACAATTTACTGAATTACAAACCCAAAACATACTACTGGAACTCCGCTCCGACCAACGGACGCACCTGGTCGGCAGGACTTTCGATCGACGTCAACGACATCTTCAAATGACCAAGATGAACAAAAAAAGGACTATCACACTATCAATAGCCTGCGCCGCAGTCATCGGCGCAGGCTTTCTGGCCTGGAACAGGATGGCATCGCGGACACGCATAGCCTTTGTCAATTATCAGGCCATAGCACTGGGACAGATCTCAAAAGCAAACGACAACACATCGGTCAGCATCCACGAGCTTCCGGCCGACCAGCTCGACAAGGCCGGCCGATACGACATGGTCTTCGTCAACGGCATGGGACTCCGTATCGACGCCGAGCAGCGTCAGCATCTCATCGATGCAGCCGAATCAGGCACTCCGGTGCTGACCACCGCCGCCACCAATCCCCAGAACCAGATCAATTCGGTCGACTCGATCGACAGCGAGTTTCTGCAACAGTATCTCGCCGGCGGACGCAACAACTACCGCAACATGCTCAGATATGTCAGAAAATTCATCGACGGAAAGCGTCTGTTTGTCGACGAGCCGGGCGACCCGGTCGTAGCCTCAGGCTCGATGATATACCACCCCTCGGGTACCGATGACGACGACTTCAGCTTCAATTCGGTCGAAGCCTACGAGCGGTGGCTGAAAGACAGCGGCCGATGGAGCGACAATGCGCCACGGATCATACTCACCGGGCAGATGGGCGTGGCCGACAGTCTCGTCGACCGGCTCGAACGCACCGGCAACATCGTATATCCGGTTAGCGTCATACAGACTTTCATTGCCGGCGGACACGCCGACTCCATCAATGCCTCAGCCATGATCAACATGGCCCACGGCCGCATGGGCGACGCCGTCACCCGCTGGCTCGAAGCCGCAGGAATCCCGCTTTTCGCTCCCGTCAACGCCAACCGCGACTACGACGAATGGATGGCCGACAAAATGGGCATGAGCGGAGGATTTCTGTCGCAGAGCATAGTCACTCCCGAGATCGACGGCGCAATCCGCCCCTTCACGCTTTTCGCACACTTCACCGGCGACGACGGACTGCCGGCAGTGGAAGCGATTCCCGGACGTCTGGATGATTTTGTAGCCACAGTCAACAACTACGTGACACTCCGGCGCAAGCCCAACCGCGACAAGAAAGTGGCCATATTATACTTCAAGGGACCTGGACAGAGTGCCATGGTGGCTTCCGGAATGGATGTGGCTCCATCACTCTACAACATGCTCACACGACTCCGGCAGGAGGGTTACAATGTCGACGGCCTGCCGGCCGACGCCGCATCTCTTGAACGACTCATAGCAGCCAACGGACGTGTGTTCAACGAATACGCCAAGGGCGCTCAGGCCGGTTTCGTGCGCGACAACAATCCCCAGCTGATCAGCCGGGAAGAATACGATTCCTGGTGCGGCAAAGCATTCTCCACCGAAATGCGTAAGGATATCGATGCGGTCGACGGAGAATTTCCTGGCCATGGCCTGAAGGACGACAACGGCAATCTGGCTCTTGCACGACTGCAATTCGGCAACATCGCGCTGATACCGCAGACCGCTGCCGGACTCGGCAGCGACGACTTCAAGAACGTGCACGGCACCGATGCCGCCCCTCCCCACAATTACGTTGCGGCCTACCTATGGGCACGATATGGATTCGGAGCTGACGCGCTGATGCACTTCGGCGCACACGGTTCGCTCGAATTCACTCCGCGCAAGCAGGCAGCACTCGGCAGCAACGACTGGCCCGACCGTCTCGTGGGCGACATGCCTCACGTATATGTCTACTCCACATCCAATGTCGGAGAGGCCATGATAGCCAAACGCCGCTCCTACGCCGGCATTGTCAACTACCTCACACCTCCGTTCATGGAGAGCGAGGTCAGAGGCATCTACCGCAATCTGACCGATGCCATCAACGATTACAACCGCGCACGCACGCCATCCGACTCACTCCGCGCCTCACGCCTCGTGAAGCAATACACCCTCGGACTCGGCATACACCGCGAACTGCGCATCGACAGCACAGCCCGGTGGACACCCGATGACATCGCACGCATCGAAGACTTCGCCGAAGAACTCGCCAACGAGAAGATCACCGGCGCGCTCTACGTCATGGGACGCCCCTACTCCGAACGACATATCGCATCTACAGTCGAAGCCATGGCTGTGGATCCGATAGCCTACAGCCTCCACAAACTGCGCGGAGGCGATCTGAAAGAGTGGCGTCGCAAAGCGCTGGAACTCGTCAGGTCAGGAGCGCCGGCCGACGATGCGGCGATATGCCGTCTGACAGGACTGACGACCGAAGACCTCGACAGTGCACGCAACATACTCCGCTCAATGGAAGGATCAAGGGACATGCTCTCGCGCATGATGGTGATGGGAGCCATGATGCCGGCCGGCAACCCGACAACCCTGAAAATCTCTGAACGTCCGTCGACAAAACGCACACACGGCATGATCCCCGGCATATCGACCGACAAAGCCATAGCCATGGCCCGCAAGATGGGCGCCGACGACGAAGCCATTGACAAGATGAAGGCCGCGATGAAACGAAAATCAACCGCCGTACCCGACAGCAAAGGCCAATCCACACGACACCCGGGCATGAATCAGCCTGAACTCACCGGCACACAGATCGAGTTTGCCACCGCAGTGGGAGAAGTCGAACGTGCCCTCGGCAACATCGGCCGCTACCGTGCCGCACTGCTTGAAAGCCCGACCGCAGAACTGACATCGATAGTCAACGCACTCAACGGAGGCTTCACCGCCCCGACATCGGGCGGCGATCCGGTGCTCAACCCCGACATCCTGCCGACCGGACGCAACATGTTTGCCGTCAATGCCGAAGAGACACCATCGGCCGTGGCATGGGAGAAAGGCAAAGACCTTGCCGAAGGCACCATAGCGATGTATCGCAAAAACCACGGCGATTCCATACCCCGCAAAGTAAGCTACACCCTCTGGAGCAGCGAATTTATCGAAACCGAGGGTGCCACGATAGCCCAGATACTGTATATGCTCGGAGTGGAACCTGTGCGCGATCCGTTCGGCCGCGTGACCGATCTGCGGCTAATCCCCTCGGAAGAGCTGGGGCGCCCGCGTATCGACGTCGTGGTACAGACTTCCGGACAGCTTCGCGACCTTGCGACGTCGCGCCTCTTCCTGATAAGCCGCGCTGTGAAAATGGCGGCAGCAGCCGATGACGACGCATATCCAAACCATGTGGCCGAAGGAGTCATAGAGTCGGAGCGTCATCTTGTCAATCGGGGCGTTTCGCCAAAAGAAGCGCGCGAAATGTCTACGTCGCGTGTGTTCGGAGGAGTCGACGGCAATTACGGCACCGGCATACAGAGCATGGTCGAAGCCGGCGACCGCTGGGACGACGCATCGGAGATAGCCTCGGTCTACATCAACAACATGGGCGCAGACTACGGCAGCGAAGAGTCGTGGGAACAGATGCGGGAATATGCCTTCGAAGCGGCTCTGACCAATACCGACGCCGTGGTGCAGCCTCGCCAGAGCAACACGTGGGGCGCGCTGAGCCTCGACCATGTATATGAATTCATGGGCGGCATGAATCTCGCCGTGCGCAACGTCACCGGCAAAGAGCCGGAAGCTTATCTGAGCGACTACCGCAACCGCAACAACGTCAGGATGCAGGAGGTGAAGGAAGCTATCGGGGTGGAGAGCCGCACCACACTGCTCAATCCGGCCTACATAAAAGAGAAAATGAAGGGCGGATCGGGCGACGCCGCTACCATCGCGCAGACTGTGACAAACACCTACGGATGGAACGTGATGAAACCCGACGCCATCGACGATGAACTGTGGGACGGCATTTACGACACCTACGTGGCCGACAAAAACAATCTCGGCGTAAAAGACTTCTTCCGCGAAACAAACCCTGCCGCCATACAGGAGATGACCGCCGTAATGCTCGAAACGGTGCGCAAAGGCCTATGGGATGCATCGCCCGAACAGATCGAGGCAATAGCCCGGCTCCATACCGCCACCGTCGAGGAATTCGGCGCTGCCTGCACCGGATTTGTCTGCGACAACGCCAAGCTGCGTGAGTTCATTGCGTCGAAAGTATCGCCTCAGGCTACCGCCACCTATAACGAAGCCGTGGCCACAGCAAGAGCGGAAAACATCGCCAGTGACGAAAACTCCATGGTGATGAAGCGCGAGGAACTCAACCACACCGACACCATCACCAACCGTATCAACGGTGCGATTGTAGCAGCCGCCGTCGTAATAGCCATAGTCGGCCTGCTACTGCTCATCCGCCGCCGTCGCAGATGGAAGGAAAAATAAACAATACCACATCATACCAACCCAACTGCTTATGGAAACAGTGGTAATGACAATCATGGCTCTGGTCATTTTCAGCTTCGTGCTGAAAATGTCGGGTCAAGGATGGATAGCCCGGTTCATCACCTGCGCCGTGACAGCGCTATTCATCGTGCTTGCCTGTGAGACGGCAGCCTCACAGTCGAAGACACAGATAGCCGACTGGCTTTCACAGCCAGAACTGATGCTCGACATGTCGGTATGGCTCACCATCGACGTGGCATTCCAGACCGGCTACTGCATACTGGCCGCAAAATCTCTTGCCGGACCTCTCGGACGCCGTGGGTCCATGGCCTTGGCGGTGTGCCGCTACGTACCCGGACTGCTTGTGTTCCCCGTATTGTTCGCCATTCTCACCCAACTGATATTCTCACTGCCCGGCGTGGACTTCGCCGCCACTGCATGGAGTCTTGGCGCATGTCTGCTCATAGCAGCGCCTCTTGCCGCCGGCGGTCTTTGCTGGCTCGTTCCGGAAAAGGAGATACGGCTCGAACTGCTGTTTATGGTCAATATGCTGATCGCCGCCCTCGGCGTTGTAGCCACAGTCAACGGCCGGACAGCCGCGGCTGGCACCAATCAGGTGGAATGGGGCGCACTCGGCGGAGTGGCCGCAATAATAGCTGCCGGCACAGTCGCCGGCATCGCCTACAACCGATTTCAGACAAAAAAACAAATCTCAAAAATAAAATGAACGTAATTTCCAACATCCTCTACTGGATCTCCACCGGACTGCTCGTGCCGGTGATCGTGCTTCTGATTTTCTTCTTCATCCGCTCGATCATACTGATCGGAGCCTTTTTCGGGCAATATCTCAACGACAAGCGTGTCACCACACCATTCTGCGAGAAAATTCAGAAAACCGACAGGTCATCACTGCCTGAATTCACTGCATCGCTCCCCGAACACCCCGCATCGACCGTGGACGCCTATGCATCAAAAATCATTGCGGAGGCCGGCAACGCAGCGAAGATTGACATGCTGTTGTCGGAATACGAAATCGAAGCCGACAAAAACATAGCCACCTCCAAGGTGCTCACAAAAATGGGGCCGATACTCGGTCTCATGGGCACTCTGATACCTATGGGACCGGCTCTGGTCGGTCTGGCCTCGGGCGACATCGCCTCCATGGCCTACAACATGCAGGTGGCTTTCGCCACCACGGTAGTCGGACTGGTGGTGAGCGCTATCGGATTTCTCACACAGCAGGCCAAGGAACGGTGGGCTTTAAGAAACCTCACTATGCTCGAATATCTCGCCGACATCGTCAGAGAGCAACCGAAAAACTGCGCACAATGAGAAGCCGCCGACATTCGCTGCTGCGCCGCAGCGAGGACAATGATCCGATGAGCGTGGTGAGCAACCTCTTCGACGTAGCCATGGTGTTTGCCGTGGCGCTGATGGTGGCTCTCGTCAGCCGCTACAACATGACCGAGATGTTCTCACAGGAGGATTTCACCATGGTGAAAAATCCCCGCAAGGAAAACATGGAGATCATCACCAAAGAGGGTGAGAAGATCAACCGTTATACACCGTCGGAGGACACCGATCCGTCGTCGTCCAAAGGCCGTCGGGTAGGCGTGGCCTACGAGCTCGACAATGGCGACATCATCTACGTGCCTGAATAATAGATATAGCTCCCCGACACAGGCGACACCGCCGGACAATTGCATCCGGCATCACAGAAGCCACCGCATGACATGATCCGACCATCTGTCATGCGGCGGCTTCGTTTTGTGAGATAATTCAACCCGTATTATTCCGGGATTTCACCGGGCGTCACTTGAGTGGGGAGGGACAGTACTGGCGACGGCCGCAGCGGGGACAATGCTCGCCGCGCCACACACTATCGAACTGCTCTGTGGCTGATTCGACCAAAACTGGATCGTCGGTGATAATACCGCATTCGAAATTGCGCCGGTCACGGCTCTTCATGCCAATGCCGGCTCCGGTCAGATTAGCCGATCCGATATAGGCCGATTCGAAATCAAATACAAGCATCTTGAAGTGGACACGCGGGCACAGCATGATCTCCATACCAGTCCGCAATATCGGATATCGGTCAAAATCCTGACGGAATGCCGGCCCCGGCTCTTTAGCGTAAATCATACGGATCTCCACACCGCGACGTATCAGATCGGACAGGACTTTCAGCAGCGGCACTGCCTGCGATCCGTGTTTCACATAGACGTCCTTGATGTCGGCTGTGCCTATCCACAGCTGACCACGCACATCTGAAACCCGTGACAACACTTCGCTGTAATGCTCTTCGCCTGAAACAAACTTCACGAATGATTTATGGTCACACATATCCGGTCGGTATAATTATCACGTGGCTCATCACTCACACATATCATCCATTCACAGCAGCCTCAAGGCAATGGCTGCACAAGCCTCGGCGTCGGCGAGGGCATGGTGGTGGGCGGCCAGATCATAGCCGCATGCGGCAGCCGAGATATGAAGCTGATGGCTCGGCAGATCAAGACAGCGGCGCGAAGCGGCCAGAGTGCAATGAAACTCATAGTCGGGATATTCCATGTCATACTCCTCGAATACAGCCTTAAGGCAGCTCTCGTCGAACGGACGGTTGTGCGCCACGAGCGGCAGTCCTTTGATCCTGTCGGCTACCTGTGCCCACACTTCGGGAAACGAAGGCTGGGAATCGGTGTCACGTCGCGTAAGTCCGTGCACATCGGTCGTCCAGTCGGTGTAGTAGTTCGGAACCGGACGTATCAGGCTGTAAAACCGGTCGACGATATGACCGCCGCGCACAATCACCACGCCGACACTGCACACGCTTGAACGCCGTCCGTTGGCCGTTTCGAAATCTATCGCCGCAAAATTGCCGTTCAGCCGAGAAGCTTCCGTGCGATAGGCAGAAGCAATATTATAGTCAAGTTCCTGCATTTTCAAACATTTTTGTAAAGTTCGTACATCTCCGACACCCATCCCTTCATAGTCCGGCGAAGTTCAAGCGGAGAGATCACATCTATCATCGGGCCGGCCTGCAGAAGCTTCATGACGAAATCGTAGGTCGGAACGAGATACAGTTCGAAGTCGGCATAGGCTCCACAATCCTCTATCAGTGTCTGGCTGTGATGGAGCGGCAACGACAGCAGATAATGCTTGTGCTCCTCATTCGAACGCACTACTATACGCCTCGGCTCTTCGTCATAGCCTATCACCACACCATAGCGGGTAGAGAAAAACGCATCGGCCGAGAAATCCTCAGGCAGACGGAAACGTTCGTCCGTAGGCTCCACTGCCTCAAGACGGTCAAGACCGTAGATCCTGATCTCGCCACGATTGTTGCGGCCGAGAAGATACCAACGGTTTTCAAACAGTTTCAGGCAATAAGGCTCCACCGGGAATGTGTATCCGCACGGATTGCTGAACTGCCGGTAGGTGACTGACACCACACGGTTTTCCTTCATCGCCTCCATGATCGTAGTCAGATGATAGCGACCAGAGGGAATCTCGTCGACCACGATACGGTCTTTGATCGAAAGATGCTCGCCGATGGTGTTGCCGACAGCAAACGAATCGAGCATCCACTTCTTCAACCGGTCATCGTCGATCTCCTCCGGATTGGATATATAGTAGGAGATAGCCCCCGGTGCGCTGGCAGTCGATCATGATGCCGAACTGGCTGTAGATCGCCTCGCGCCAACGGTTGAACGTGGCTCTGTGGAGCGGCCTCCCGTCGCTGTAGTCTACGGCTCGCTCCCATTTGTCGGACAGATCCTTGTGGCTGATTTTCCTGGCCATGCGGATCTTTTCGATCAGCCATGTATATTTTCGCAGCTGTTCCATATATTTTGAAATGAAATACAACGGATAATTCACCGCAAAGTTAACCAAAAACATGTCGCATTTCCCGATACACCACTGATATTTTTTTCAAAAATCACACAGAGTGCCGGCGGTCGGACGCCTTGCGCCGCAATTCAGACGTCACAGGCCGGAAGATCACTTCGACGCCTTGAAATTGAATATAGGGCGGATGACGTCATCAATCCTGACTGTATCACCTATACAGGATATGATTTCTCCGGCCGGCTTGTAGACCATCGGCGACTCATCGCGTGTAAATTCGTTGACCGATTCGGAATAGACGCCCTGCATGGATGCCTTGAAGTCGGCCATAGTGATCTTCTCGTATGCCTGTGTGCGGCTCAACACACGTCCGGCACCGTGGGGGGCGGAGCAATTCCAGTCGGGATTTCCCTTGCCGGTGCAGAGCAACGCCCCGTCACGCATGTTCAGCGGTATGATACATTTATCTCCCTTGGCGGCCGAAATGGAACCTTTGCGGATGATATTGTCATCACTGATGTAATTGTGAACCGATTCAAACTCGTCCAGCACCTCCACCTCCGGAAAAAAACGCATAAGCAGCATCGCTATCAGCCTGCGGTTGAGCACAGCCCAGCGCTGACACAGACGCATATCGTGAAGGTATTGCTCTCGCACCTCCCCCTCGACATAGCAGAGCGACGCAGGAAGCGAAGGCTCTGCCGCATCATGGTTGCGTCGCATCCGCCTGATCACACCCTGAAGCTCCGATCGGCGTCCGGCTGCCTTGTACTCCTCAATTGTCCGCCTGACGGTTTCCTCATACTCATCGGCTCCGTCGGTCAGATGCCTCACAGCCTTGGCCTGATAAATGTCGGCCACCTGCTTGCCAAGATTGCGTGAGCCGGTATGGATGACCAGATAGACATTGTTATCATCATCCACGTCAAGCTCAATGAAATGATTGCCGCCGCCGAGCGATCCTATGGACTTGTAGATGCGTGCGGAATCCTTTATCTCACGGTAACAGCAAAGCCCTGCGACAAGCCGCTTTGCCTCCCGATAAATATCCATTTCCTCCCCAACAAGAGGCTTGAAGCCCCGGTTTTCCTCACGCACCCGCATGCCCGACGGCACACTGTCAAGTATATGCTCATGGAATGCGTGATAATCTATTCCGGAGATCGGGCCGAGATTAAGCACGCGCATGCCGCAGCCTATATCGACTCCCACGATATTGGGAATGACCTTTTCGCCAAGATCACCGGTAAATCCGATGACACAGCCGGCGCCGGCATGGACGTCGGGCATTATCCGTATCTTCTTTGCGGAAAACAGATCGATCGACAGTAACTGCATGATCTGCGTCAAGGCACTCTCCTCGATGTTGTCTGTGAAAATCTTCACATCGTATCCTTCGATAGTCTTCATAATAAGTAACCGTTTTTTGTTTACAGCGCAAAGTTCCGGGCCGCATGCGCAATCATTTTGCGCACCGACAAAAAAAGCATTTTTCAAGAAACATCCACTGTTTCGGACAGCCGACAGACTTACAATAAATCTGACTTCGTCGCTGATCTGACCTCATCGTGGCTGCTGTATGATTTTTTTCTCGTCTTCAAAAAAAAGATAGACAAAAGCTTACCCCACCCATACAGCCAACAGACGCTGACTCAAGTCCCAAAAAACCGCTGTCATAAGCATCTAAAATGACGAATTATTGCTAACTTTGTGTCGCTACAGTCCGTTGAAACGGAGTTCTTGCTGCCTGCCATGAACAGACAAATAAAACATAGAACCGACATTTTAACGAACCACAGCAACAAACAAACATCAATAAACCATCTAAAATCACACTTTTACTGTGGGACTTTTCGACAAGATTTTCAACGAAGTACCTGAAGAGGACAAGCTCTCCAAACAGGAAGCATTCGCCGGCATAGCACTTGCAATGGCCGGTGCTGACGGCAGCATATCACAGGCTGAATGGGACGGCATAGTCAACTATATCCGCCGACTCCGTCTTTACGACAATTTCTCCGGCCCGGCTTTCGACAAGATGTTCGACAAGCTTTTCCGTATCCTCAAGAGCCAGGGTGCAAGCGCGCTCGTAGCCTCGTCCATCGACGGACTCCCCGACGACCTTAAGCTCACCGCCTTTGCCTGCGCTGTCGACATCGCGCTGGCCGACGGAGTGGTAGAGGATGATGAGAAGGATATCATCAACCAGCTTGCAGAATCGCTGCAGATTCCTGAGGAGACCGCCATTTCGATCATCGAGGTGCTGATCATCAAGAACAAGGCATAATAGGCTTAGGCCTCAAAACCTCCGACTCCGGTAAGTCCTGTAACGGATTTTCCGGAGTCTTTGTTTCCAAACGACAATCCGCTGCAGACAGAGCGGATGAGCCATACCGACTCAGCAGGGCGCGCTATAGCGGCGGGCCGCGCGTGTGACACTCTCGGCCACCCGGTCGCGGAAGGAGGGAGGCGCAATGACCTCCACATGACCGCCATAACCGAGAATCAGTCGCTCAAGCTCATTGTTGATCACCACCTTGAGCGAAATCTGTATGCCGCCGTCGCGAAATCGCTGCTCCACTTTCTGCGACTTGTGAAATGGCTTCGACTCCACGTAGGGAGCCTGCTGGGCATCCACCTTGACCACCACTCGGCGGGCGCGGTCGTGAATTCCTTTGGTGACGCCCACAGTATCGTCAAAAAAGTGCTCGGGATCGAAATCAACACACTTTTTGAACGGATGCTCTTTGTCGACAGTCACGGAATGAATACGGTCAAGAGCGAAAATATTAACCTGAAGCGTGCGGTTTGATGCTTTCTCGCCGATCAGAAACCAGCGGTTGCGATACTCCTTAAGCAAATACGGATACACCACTACCGAATCGGCCTGACGCGCCTTGAACGAACGATATTCTATGACTATAGTCTGCTGCCTGCGCACCGCATCATATATGGCGCCGATATGACGCGCCCCACGATAACCGGGCACATATTCCATATCCATAGCCGGAACAGAGTCGCCCGTATGACGTGATATCTGCTCGTTGAGCTTGCTTATGATATCAATCGACGACGACAGCTGCGGAAAACACTGGAGCTGGCGCAGTATGTCGAGAGCGGAGTTGAGCGCATCGAGCCCCTCGTCATTAAGAGGCAGATGAGTGATACTGAACTCCGGATCGTCGTATTCATAATACTTGTTGTCGCGCACCACGATCGGAGCATTGTAGCCCAGACGATCGCTGCGCATCAGCGCCAGATCGTTCTGAAACGTGCGCCGGCTCACCGGGTTGCTCCGTCCCTCATACTCGGCCAAAGCATCGGTGCAGGCATCTATAAGATCATTGATGGTCCATCGGCGATAGCGGTTCTGCAGACATTTGTCGATCGTCGAAATACGTATCAGGGTGGCACGATTCAGAGGCATAACTTAATTTTTTGGCAAAAATAAAAAATTTTCTCACGGTGCGCAAATATATTGCGCACACTCTTTTCAACTTTGCGGCGACCATTTGCTCTCGACCATTTGCTCCCCCAGGCAATGGAGGCATCACCACAATACGGAATACGGAAACACTCAAGAAAATTTTCATGATTTCAAAAGTTGTATCGCAACATGATACAACCCTACGGTAAATTTGCATCGTCAAAACACAAACACTGCGGAAATATGAGAGAATTAGACCTTCAAAACACAAAGACAGCCGACAAATCCAAACAAAAGAACGACGCCCGGAATGCCAAGCCGAAAAACATACTGGAGTCGTTTGAGTATATCGTTGAGCTTGCGGAGGACTCTAACCTTGACGCCGACTTCCTTGAGGCGGCCGCCATGCACATCAGATATGCCTCGCGAAAGCTCAAGCTCACAGCCATGCAGACCGTACTGCTGGCGCTGTTTGTCGACAAAAGCGAGGACAACCACATACGCATGTCAGAAATAGCCAGCTTCACCGGCTGCCGCACGACAAAGATCCTGCGACTGTCGGACGACATCGACATCCTTGAGTCGAAACACTATCTGCGAGCCTCGCGAAGCCGGGGCGCGTCGAGCTACCGCGTGCCATCGGCTGTACTCGAAGCGATCCGCAAGAACCAGCCCTATGTCCATGAAGAGGAGCCGATACGCGATACTGCCGATTTCTTCGACCGCTTCTCCACGCTCATGGACGAGAAAGATGACGACGAACTTACCCATGAGTCGCTTAAAAGCAGAACCATGGAGATGCTCGAAGAGATCAGGACGACCGCTTTCGCGACCGAACTCCGGCGTTGCAATCTCGATTGTCATGACACACTGCTGTTTGTATTCATGGCTCATCTGTTTGTCGACAACAATGATGACAACATCCTGTTCAGCGACATCGACGACCTGTTTGACAACGACGACATGCCGGGCTGGCTAAAACGTCAGCTGCGCTCACGCGACTCAAGCCTGTTTGCGAAATCGCTTATAGAGAACGTCAACGAAAACGGCATGGCCCGCTCCGACGCCTTCAAGCTTACCGACAAGGCCAAGGAGGAGCTGCTGTGTGAACTCAATCTCAACCTCATGGCCAAATCAGACAAAGACCTGATCAAAGCCGATTCGCTCACAGAAAAAACGCTGGTCTACAACGCCGCCGAAAAGAGCCTGATCGACGAACTGTCGTCAATACTGGCGGAGAAGCGCTTCAACGAAGTGCAGGCACGGCTCCGCACGGCAGGCATGCGCCAGGGATTCTGCTGCATCTTTTATGGCGCTCCCGGCACAGGCAAGACCGAAACCGTGTATCAGCTGGCACGACAGACCGGACGCGACATAATGCGGGTGGACGTCAATAAAATCAAAAGCTGCTGGGTGGGCGAAAGCGAAAAAAACATCAAGGCCGCCTTTGACCGCTACCGTAATATCTGCAAGAACTCGCCGCTCGCTCCGATATTGCTTTTCAACGAAGCTGACGCCATCCTCGGAATCAGGATGGAAGGGGCATCAAACGCTGTCGACAAGATGGAGAATTCCATACAGAATATCATCCTTCAGGAGATGGAATCGATCGAAGGCATCATGATCGCCACGACAAATCTGACCACAAATCTCGACAAAGCGTTCGAACGCCGGTTTCTGTACAAGATCCGGTTTGACAAGCCCACAGCCGAGGCAAGAGCGCAGATATGGCAGAGCATGCTTCATGGTCTGACCGACAAAGATGCCAGAAAGCTTGCATCGGATTTCGACCTGTCGGGTGGCGAGATCGAGAACATAGCCCGGCGTCACACAGTCAACACAATCCTGTCGGGCAGCGACCTCATCGACATTGACGCCATAGCCGAGTCGTGCCGACGCGAACGCATCAACTCTCCTTCCCGCCATGTAGTGGGTTTCTGAACAGAAAATCAAAAATGGACGGGAAAGACAACGAAACCCGCCGTAAATCGTTACTTTTGCAAAAGAGAAGAGATCGTATAACACAACACCACTGCCAGAATGCGAGCCTACATCAGACCTCTGATCATATTTTTATGCACGTCGATTCCGTTGGCGTCATGGTGCCACACCGTCAGCCTACCGCATGACACCGCCACAGAGAAGGCGACGGATACGCCCTCCGACATCGCGGCCATGACATCGCGACTGAAAGAGTTTACGACCGGCAAGGACGCGCGCATAGGCATAGCCGTAATCATCAATGGCCGGGACACCGTATCGGTCAACGGCCACCGCGACTTTCCGATGCTTAGCGTCTATAAGTTTCCGCAAGCCATAGCCGTGGCCGACTATTGCGTCAGGCATGGCATATCGTCAGCCGACACCGTTGCCGTAGGGCACGAGGAAATCCTTGCGGACACATGGAGCCCCATGCGCGATAGATATGGGATCAGAGATCTGCGGCTGCCGCTGTCAGAGCTGCTCGCCTACTCTTTGCAGCAGAGCGACAACAACGCCTGCGACATCCTCTTCAGGCTGATCGGAGGGCCGCAGGCGGCCGACAGCCTTATGAACACTCTGGGATTCGACGACATCGTCATGGCATCGACCGAAGAGGAGATGCACGGCGACACGTATCTATGCTATCAGAACCGCTCCACACCGCTGGCAATGGCACGGCTTTTCGACCGGCTCTACCGGCAGGGAATGCGCAGCGAGTCGGCCATGCATGAAACCATAGCCACTATGATGATACAGTGTGCCACTGGGCTCAACCGTCTGCCCGCACCGATGGCAGGCACTAACGCCATGATCGGCCATAAGACCGGAACCGGCGCCCGTAACAGTCAGGGACGCATAATCGGCATCAACGACGCCGGCTACGTGTTTCTGCCCGACGGCCGGAATGGCTACAGCATCGCTGTGTTCATTGCCGACTCAGCCTACGACATGGCCGCCACCGAGCAGCTTATCGCAGAAATATCCACAATCGTATTCAACATCCTCAACCAACGCGACAGTCTATGATAAGAATAGGGAAATACCGCATCGGAGCGGCGGCGCTGTCAGTAGCCGTCGTATTCATCACGCTGAGCGCCTGCGCCATCGTAGCCGCCTGCCATCAGCAACGTCCGGAATGGTCAGCGCCGCTGTGGCTCACCATAATGCAATATGAATGTATGGCCATGATCGCCACACTCGCCTATGGGATCGTTGTCCACATTGCCATCTGGATCGTCAACCGTTGCAAAAAAAAGTGAGCGGCCACGTCGCCCACATCTGCGAATCCGCCCAAACGCGTCATACGCTAAAAGACAGTCAGTTCTGTGGGGAGTGAACTCGCCGACAACTTTCTCGTCCCCGACCGACGAGTCCGTTCAAGATCCGCACGGCATAATTTCTCGACGATCAAAGCACTGTGTCAAACAGTCGTTTTTTTGACACAGTGCCTTCAGACTATCGGCAATTCCCTTGCCGGCGAATTACATAAATGATTGCATTAGCCCTACAAAGTCGATCACAGGTTGAGATAGCTCCTGAGAGAATTTACATATTCCTCAAACGCCGCCCGCCCGTCGGGAGTCACCGAGCATGTCGTACGCGGTCGTTTTCCCGACATGCCTTTAATAACCCTTATATATCCGGCTGACGAAAGCTTATCGAGCTGCACGCTGAGATTTCCGGCTGTAGATTCGGTCTTCTCCTTGAGATATACGAAATCTGCTTCATCCACACTCATAAGTATGGACATTATGGCAAGCCGGAGTTGCGAATGCAGAAGCGGATTCAGTTCCTTCATTTCTCTTTTCCTGCTTTATGGTTGAGTATATGCCCTGGAACTATCATCATCGCCACGAATGCGAATATGAACAACGGCATGTACCAGCAGGCCGATAATACAATTCCACCGGCGATACAACACACCGTTGTAATTCCGACCGCAAGCCCTGCGAGAGCACCGGCCACGAGGCTATTCTCTCTGATCAGAAGACCTTGGGCCATCTCTGCTGCCGGAATGACAATCAGAGTGTATGCCAGCATGGCGCTCCAGCAGTCAGTATCGGCAAAATACCTGAAGCCGATACATACAATGGTCACGACGATTTCAGATATTCCTGCAATAGTCCATAGCCGTGAGGTAGCAGTGTCAGAAAAAGTCTTGACTCCGCCACGGCCATGCTGCCGCCGAGCCATTATGGGCGTGGCGATGCCGCCAATCAGCGGAATCGCAAACCACAGGAAGTTCCATACACCCTGCCCTGTCGAGGCAAGCATTACCCACACGAGGATTGATACGACTGTCACGAGGTAGCCCCACATCAGCAAGATACGACCATCACCGATATAGCGCTGCTTGGTCTGAGCTATCATCGAAGTAATCACTTCGAGGCTCTCTTTTTCAGTTAGTTTTCTGTCTTCCATATTGAGGAATTTAGAGGGGTTTTACAATCGGTTTATTTTATAAACCATTTTCAGCTGAAAAAAGAGCGGTCGCGCGATTCCGCCCTCTATCCGGATGCAAAGTTAACAAGGTTTATAATATAAACCAAACTTTCATCCAACTTTTTTTCTCCTTTTGCAGCAGGTCGATGAACCGGGCTGCATGGGCACCATCCATCTGGGTGTGATGGAACTGAAATGACACCATGAGAGTTGTCTTGAACCACCGGCAGCGGTATGCGCCCCATATCATGAAGGGATTGTTGAATATCCCGCTATACATTCCCACTGCTCCGTCTATGTCGTATTGAGCTAATGCCGATGTGCCGATTACCATGCTGTCGGTTAAATCGTGATTCTCGCAGGTTTCGGCGACCTGACGTGTCATGCGCAAGTAGTCCTTATTGAAGTGCGAGAGGTCTTCACTGAAAGGAATGTCGCATGAGCTGACCTCACCCTTTGGATTGGCTACAATAGTGTTGACTGCAATTGAGTCATATCTGATTAGTCTGCCGCCGACCGGAAGCATATAGAACTCTTTTATACGTGTGGCGGCTCAACCTATACACAATCTGCTCTCGGAATGAGGTCGCGAGCATCTTAATGATATAACCCAATCTCTTTCAAAGCATCAATAGTCGGTTTATACGTCAACAGAATGAAGATGGCAGAAAAACTGTCACCTTCATTCTGTTTAGCAGCATATTATCTGAGATTGTCAGAGCAGGCTTTTACGCTCGGTTATATCAGCATCGGTCATTGTATAATCACCGAGACTGTCTTCTTTTGCCTGTATACAGATGTAGGTCATCGCTTCCGTTGAGGTGCATTTGATATTGCGGTCGCAGTTGGTCGACACTCGGATTACAGAACCCTCCGCCACATCAAAGACGTTGTCGTCAACCTGAAATTTACCTGCTCCGGACAGGATTATGTAATTTTCCTCGTTAGCCTTGTGGCTGTGGAAGAAGGGCACAGCAGCGCCCGAAGGCAGCGTGCCGAATGAGATTTCGCATGAAGTGGCACCGGTGGCTTCCTTCACAAACTGTTTTCCGGCGAAGCCACACAGCGGGCCAATGGATGCGTGGGCGAATTTATCGCCGGAATTGAGAGTCTTGATTTCGCTCATATTTCTTGGTTTGAAATTAAATTATTAACTTTACAGCAGTAAGCCGCTTTCATTTGGATAGCGCAAAGTTAAGTCGTGTTTTTGAGTCATGCAAGACGTTACTCCGATGTAAGGCGCTAACTTTTAGGTAACTATTTTTGATTATGAACGCATTGCCACTGAAAGAAAATTTGAAAAAATATACTGGTATGGCATCTTGCCCGGTCAGAAACGTCATAAGCCGATTTTCCGGCAAATGGACTATGCTCGTTCTCTGTGTCCTTGCAGAG
>NZ_PUED01000109.1 GCF_003024925.1 Paramuribaculum intestinale | reverse complement strand
CGTTCTGGTCGCGCCACCGGCCGGGTGACCGGTGGAACTGCCAGTGCTCGCTGGAGTCTACTGACGAGCCGGCGACAGGGATCAAGCATGAGGATGCGGTGGATCCGCACAAGGATGGACCCCACAAGGGACTCGGCGACAACCCGGGCAAGTCCGGCAGCCTGTTCGGCCAGGATCATCCGTACTATCCCGACAGCTGTTCGTCGTGTCCGTTTGCGGGAAGCCTCAAAAACCACCTGGGCATGCGATTCGGCAATAAAAAGAAGGATTGTAACAGCTGCCGCCAAGCCGACTATGCCATCCCCGACGAGGAGATCGAGCGCAGAAAGCAAAACCGTGCGAAATATCGAGAGCTGAAAAACGATCCTGAATGGCGCGACGTGGAATATGACAAGCGTACGGGCGGATTGCGAGGCCGGCATATCGGTCATATCATCCATGACAGCCCCAAGGCGGAGCGCTTCTTTGAAGGTCTTACTTCTACACAGCTCGAACTCGAGTGCCAGGCGGAGCTCTTCCGCATGGGGCGCGTCGCCTTACTCCTTGATGAGTCAAAAAAGAAGAATGGAGACAATCTTACCGCCCTTGATCTTGAACTGGATGGAGAGGTGATGGATATAAGATCAATAACAGGGCATGGGTGGTATTCGCACGCGCTCGAGAAAAAGAATACACAGCTAACCAAATACAATGCCCGCGAAGATGTAAAACATCCATCTAACTCCGTCTGCTTGTACTTTCACGATCCATCATTATTCGACCACAAAAAAATGATCAAATCCATTAAAAGATTCCAACATTACCGAGATAAACATGGTAATCTGTTGGATAGAAAGATCGAGCATGTTTATTGTGTGATCAAGGGAGCAGACAAACTACTCAAATATGATATATAAAACAAGCCGGGTCCCTCCTACATAGGAGCAACCCGACACCATTGGGCATGATAGCCTTGCGGCTAAAGACCATCGCAAAAGTAATATATTTCTTTTACACTCCAAACAATGACACCGCAAAAATTTCGCGAATTTGCCGAAAAAAGGCAAAAAGAGCTCGCAAAGCTTCTCCGCAGCGATCTGCCGCGGCTCATGGGAACAAAGGCGATGCAGCATTTCCGGGGCAATTTCGCCCGGGGTGGCTTTCTGGATGATAACCTACAGGCGTGGCCGTCGACGTGGCGTCAGCAGGCTCTCTCCGGAGCCGACGGACAGCGCGGGCCGCTGCTGTCGCGCACCAATACCCTGCGCAACCGGATCCTGTTCAAGCCTGCTCCGGGGCGCGTGCGCATCTACAACGATCTGATATATGCCGCTATCCACAACAACGGCGGCTGCATCACCATCACACCCATACTGCGCAATACGAAAGCATTAAAAACAGAAAAGGCCGCAGCGCAAGGCCACGACCTTTTCTATCATTTCGGCTGCGCTTCTGGAACGCCATGCGCCATGACAGCCGTTCTTTCATTCAGAGCATCAGTAGTTCCACTGACATGCAACCATTCTCAAGTTGGAGCATCCGATAGTACGGAAGTCTATGATCTGGTTATAGCGGCAATTGATGTAGACAAGAGCCTGATCAAACGAAACGTCGAGCGTCGAAATCTGATTGTTGTTGCAAAGCAGACGCTGCAGGAAGGTCTGATTCGAGAGATTGAGACTCGTCAGATCGTTATAGGAACAGTCGACAAAGAGCAGGTTCGGACAGTTGCTGACATCCAGAGTGGTCAGATCATTGTAGGAACATACCAGGTCAAGCAGGTTTTTGCAGTCGCGAAGGCCGAGCGTCACCATGTTGTTGTCGGAGCAGATCAGCGTGGAGAGCGAAGGCAGTCCGCTGACAATCATTGTATTTATCTGATTGTCATCGACGTTAAGATTCTGCAGGCTTTCCACACCGGCAAGATTCAGGCTTGTCAGCTTGTTGTAGCCGCAATAAAGGTTCTTGAGCTTCGTGCATCCCGAAACGTTGAGTGCTTCAAGATGGTTGCCCTGACAGTTGAGCGTCTGAAGTTCGGATACATTGGAAACGTTCAGTTCCACAAACAGATTGTTGGAAACATTCAGGTTCTTGAGCGACGGCACGCCATCGAAGTTGACGTTGTCCGACAGACGGTTTTTGTAGAGGGTCACCTTCTGGAGCACAGGACACTGTTGCATATCAGCCGCAGTCAGCACATTGCGGCTCGCATTGAGCTCGGTGAGCGCCGGAGCGTTGACTACGGCAACGGACGTAAGCTTGTTGCGCGACACATCGACTTTAGTCAGTGATTTGAAATTGTTGAGCGAGAGTTGTCCGGCAAGGTGCTTGTCCTTCCACTCGATCGCTGTGACATGTCCGCCGACGACAGTAAGTCCCTCCACTCCACCGCTGAGCTGCGACGGATTGGCTACCTTAAGAACCTGAGCATTTGTCGTACCGTTTTCCGATGTCTGGGCCAAAAAGGCCGAAATCTGCTTGGCCTCGTTTTTGTCGAGATTCTGTGCGAACACCGTCGAACACCCAAGCAGGACAGCTGTGATCAATAGAAACTTTTTCATATTACTTTTAATGAATTGTGTTAGTTTTTATAATCTTAACACACTCCAATCGAAAAAGTTTTTTCGCTTGATCAGACTATGAAAAAAATCCCCGATTTTTTCAGACAACCATGGTCGGGCCATATCCAACCTTGTCGGAACACTCTCTAAAACGGAGTCGGCTCGTCAGTAGCTCCAAGAAAATCGGCCGAACCACCCGAGAATGTAGCCCCTGCCGATGACGACATGCCGCCATCGTCGCCCGACGCATTCATCTTTGAGCCGACAGACACCGCCGATACCATCGGGCCGTCTTCCCAGTTCTCAAATCTTGCAAACTCCTTGCGAAACCGCATCTTGACGTCATCGACACGGCCGCTACGATGCTTGGCGACGATAAATTCAGCAAGTCCGCGTATGTTGCGTCCCTCCATATCGGTATCCGAACGCAGATAATACTCCGGGCGGTGAATAAAACACACGATATCGGCGTCCTGCTCTATGGCTCCTGATTCACGCAGGTCGGAGAGCTGCGGGCGCTTGCTGTCGCGGTCGCCATCCTTTCCGCGGGTTTCCACCGAACGGTTGAGCTGCGACAGCGCCACTATAGGAATATCCAGTTCTTTGGCCAACTGTTTGAGCGATCGAGATATCATCGACACCTCCTGCTCACGGCTGCCGAATTTCATGCCGGTGGCATTCATAAGCTGCAGATAGTCGATGATTATAAATCTCACCTGATGTTCCCTGACCAATCGGCGCGCCTTGGTACGCAGCTCAAGGATCGACAGTGAGGGTGTATCGTCAATATACAGCCGCGCATCCTGCAACTCCTTGACGCGGCTCATCAGCTGATCCCATTCCATTGGCGACAGCTGACCGCTCTTGATCTTTTCGCCGCCAAGCTCACAGACATTACTGATCAGACGGTTGACAAGCTGCACGTTGGACATCTCAAGCGAGAATATAGCTACAGGGATCTCATAGTTCACAGCCATATTCTTTGCCATCGAAAGCACGAATGCCGTTTTGCCCATAGCCGGTCGCGCGGCAATGATAATAAGATCCGAGCTTTGCCATCCCGAGGTGAGTTTATCGAGTTCGTGAAAACCTGATTCAAGGCCACTCAGTCCAGAAGCACGGTTGGCGGCAGCCTGAATCTGCTTGATGGCCTGCTCTATGACGGGATTGATCTGCGTTACATCCTTCTTTACATTGCGCTGCGAGATCTCAAACAGACGTCCTTCGGCCTCCTGCAGCAGATCGTCGACATCGTGTACCTCATCAAATGCCTTGGTGCTTATGTCGGACGAGAACGAGATAAGCTCTCTGGCAAGATATTTCTGCGCGACAATGCGGGCATGATATTCGACATTAGCTCCGGAGAGCACCCTTGATGTGAGTTCAGAAACCACTACCGGACCACCGATCTTTTCCAGATTGCCGTCAAGACGCAACTGCTCCGTGACCGTAAGCATGTCGATCGGTTTCTGAGCGGCGCCGAGCTGCTGTATAGCCGCATAGACCATAGAGTTGACCGGATCGTAGAAAGATTCGGGCTTCAGAAGGTCGCAGACCACCGAATAGGCGTCTTTTTCAAGCATCAGAGCGCCAAGCACGGCCTGCTCCACATCCAGATCGCGCGGAGGGACTCTACCTCCGAGATCGGCATCGTTTTTTGCACGTGGGGTATAATTGTTGCTACGCTTTGTTTCCATGGTGCAAAGTTACAAAACTGTCGCCGACTCTATGGCACGACGACACCAAAAGCTGTCAACATTATATCGACAAAGTTTTCCACACCCAGGAAACAGCAGATTGAAACGGCATGGTTCAGCCCGTGGCGAAGCGTCACTCTATGACACGTCTTACCGAAATGAAACGCCGGCTATAATATCCGCCGTCGGGATAATTGGTGACCACCACTCCCTGACTGCACGATGCATGGATAAACTTCAGAGTACCTTTGGCCGGATCGACATCTATAACCATGCCTACATGACCTATCGTCGACTTACTCACGCGACGACCACTGAAAAATATCAGATCGCCGACCTTAGCATCTTCAAGAGATATTTTAGTACCCTGCGTACCCTGAAGCCGCGATGCCCTGCCGAGCGAGAAACCAAACTTTCCGTAGACATGGCTTGTAAATCCGGAGCAGTCGAAAGCTTTCGGCCCTTTTGATCCCCGGCGGTAACGGCAGCCAAGATAGCGCTTGGCATATTCCACCATTTCAGCCTGCATCAGCCGGTAGAGTGTCGACTCCCCTTCTGAAGCGATCTTGCGCGACGATGTAAGAGTCGATTCGATCGGAGGGATGAGCGAGAAGACGCCAGTGCGTGGAGTCTCGACCTTAATGGGAAGCATCAGTTCGCTGACTGGAGCGGCCGGACGGCTTGCCCAGACGGGGACGGAGATGATGGTTGTCAGTAATATGATGACTGCTGTGCGGATCATAAATCTGAATGAATAATGATTGGTCTGACAGGCCTAAGCCTGCCGCTGTCAATTTCACGTTGCAAAATTACCAAATATTTATGTTAATAAATGTGATATTTTGATAAAGATAACGCATAAATTTAACAGACATACCATTCCCGGATCACAGTATCAGCCGTAACCCGTCCATATCAGACCGGCAGACCGCGCTTTAGTTTCTCCACTATAGCGTCGATACGGGCAAGCTGATCGGGTATTTTAATACCTTGCGGACAATGCGGGACACACTCACCACACCCGATACACCGTTCGGCCTGACGCAAACGCGGCACACTCCGGTCGTAGCCGACAAGAAACGCTTTTCGGGCGCGTTCATAATCAGGATCGACCGATCTCGACGGCACTTCTCCCTCGTTTACACACCGGTTGTAGTGTCTGAATATCGAAGGAATATCTATGCCATAAGGACATGGCATACAATACTTACAGTCCGTACAGCCCACGGTAGGATATGAAAGTATGATTCTGGCTGCCATGTCAAGGAAAGCAAGTTCATCGTCAGTCAAAGGCTGCAACGGAGAATATGTGCGCAGGTTGTCACGCAGATGTTCCCTGTAGGTCATGCCGCTGAGCACTGTCAGCACTCCTTCAAAGGAGCCGGCATATCTGAAGGCCCATGAGGCAACGCTGTCGGCTGGCCGGCGCTGTTTCATCCGTGCTGTCAGATTGTTGTTGACGCTCGCCAGACGGCCTCCGAGCAACGGCTCCATGATCACTGCCGGAATGCCGCGTTTACGCAATTCGCCATAAAGATATTCGGCATTCGTATTGCGTTCGTTCACCTCCTTGGCATGATTCCAGTCGATATAATTCAGCTGTATCTGCACGAAATCCCACCGATAACGGTCGTGGTTGGCAAGCAAATAGTCAAACACCTCGACATCGCCATGATATGAGAATCCAAGATTGCGTATTCGTCCGGCCTCTCGCTCAGCCATGAGGAAATCAAGCATACCGTTGTCGAGATAGCGCCCGTGGAGATTTTCCATACCACCCTGCCCGACGGCGTGCAGCAGCATATAGTCGATATAATCGGTGCGCAACTCACGGAGGGAATTGCGATACATTTCTATCGATTTCTCCCGCGGCCATGTCGAAGGATTGAAATTCGAAAGCTTGGTGGCTATAAAATATGACTGTCGGGGATGGCGACTCAGGGCTATGCCCATGGCACGCTCACTGAACCCCTTGCAATAAGCAGGCGACGTATCGAAATAATTGACGCCACCCTTCAGGGCTTCGTCGACCGACCGGTTGACCTCTTCCTGATCAATTACATCCTGCCCGTCGGCATCTTTCACTGTCGGCAGACGCATACATCCGTAACCAAGTATCGACACCCGATCGCCTGTTGACGGAGTCATACGGTAAGTCATATCACCTGGATCAACCGCGTCGGATGCAACAGAATCTGCACTTCCACGCCCATTGCATCCGACAACCGAAAGCGCAGCCCCGGCTCCCATAAACTTGAGAAAACCGCGTCGTGATATATTTTTATCGTGTTTCATCGCTCATCCATCTATTCTATGTATTTCATAACCCGACACCACTATGGCGCTGGCAGGAGAAACCGGGCAAAGATTCTCGCAAGCACCACATCCGATACAGCGCGATTCGTTGACTACCGGCATAAGGCGCGATCCGTCGGCATCGGACGGATCAACCGCCGCCATCTCGATCGCCCCGGCGGGACATTTACGGGAGCATTTGCCGCAATTGACACCTTCAGATACCGACAGACACTTCTCGTAATCGATATGGGCATATCCGATGTGTATCGCCGACTTTTCAGCCTCATCGATCTTTAATATAGCTCCCGCAGGACACACTTCGCTGCAACGCGTGCATTCAGGCCGGCAGTATCCATGCTCGTAGCCGACCTCAGGCTGAAGAAGCGACGCCAAATCCATAGAGGGACGCAACACCCCGTTGGGACAGTTGGATATACAAGCTTGGCAGGCCGTACACCGGCGTTGGAGATTGGCCACGCTTACAGCTCCGGGCGGCACGATACGCCCTTTGCGGATCGGTACGGTTTTCGGCACGATAGGCGCCAGACCACCGTCGTGCAGCTTACCCACGGCGGCATTGGCAGCAGCCGCACCGGCGATCACCGCTCCTGCCGTCAGAAACGTGCGCCTCGTTGTGTCGACCGGAGGTTGCGTCACTTCGGCAACATCACGCTTAAAATTGCGGAAGGTATAACTGATCGCTCCCTGACGGCAATTGTCAATACAATCCATGCACGCCACGCATCGCGAATAGTCCACACTATGCGACGATGCATCGATACAGGAAGCCTTGCAGTTGCGCTCGCAGCTGCGGCATCCGTTACACTTCGACGTGTCGATGACAGGTCTTAGCAGAGATAGTTTGGAGAGGCATCCAAGGATCGTACCCACCGGACATATCGTATTGCAATAACGCCGGCCTCCGAACCATGACATCAATCCTACCACAGCAAGCGTCAGGAAGGCGACTATCATGACCGGCCACATAACAGGCACGCTATCCACCCTGTAGAAAGCATACGATCCGTGACCCTCGGCCTCTGCGGCAAGCACATTGTTGACACCGTCATAGACCGGAGCTATCAACGCCGACGCGATTCGTCCATATCCGCTATACGGATCAAGCAATCCAGCCAGATAGGTAAAACCTGTAGCAATAAGCAGGGCGAACAGCACAAACACTCCCATACGCGCCACTGTGAGCGCCTTCGTGTATCTGAAACGATTTCGCCGGCTGCGCCGCGGCCCGACGTGGGAACGCATCCAGTTGATGCAATCCTGAATTATTCCGAGCGGACATATCACCGAACAATACACACGCCCCATCACCACTGTGATCAGCAGCAATACGGCAAGCGCTATGACATTCAGAGCCATCACAGCCGGAACAAACTGCATACCCGCGAGCCAGCTCCACCACCGCACAGCAAATCCGGTAAAGTCTATAAACAGAGCCGTGACACATATCAAAACTGCGACAGCTACTACAATACGTATTTTCCTAAGCATAAGTGAGTGTTCAAAATTTAAGCATAAGATGAACTTCTTACACATGCAAATGTAGTGTTTTTTCAGATGGCATACAACACAGCTCAATGTTAATAAACACTAACAGTACAAATCAATAGCGCTGATTAATTGCAATCACTCAAAAAATATGCGTATCTTGTGGAAGAATTTCATTTATCGCCCGAAGGATGATAGATTTCGAACGCATATTATTCAATATCGACATACCGGCAACCATAGATGCCGCCGCCGGGACTCTGCTCGTCGCCGAGCCGTTTCTGAAAGAGGAGTGCTTTGCCCATTCAGTCATATACATCGTAGACCATGCATCCGACAGCAGCTCAATGGGTGTCGTGCTCAACCACATCACACGACACCGTCTTTCGGATCTGATCGACGGCATTGACAGTGCGCATGACACACCGGTGTTTTGCGGCGGCCCGGTCGGCGCCAACCGATTGTTTTTCATGCACACACTCGGCGACATAATCCCGCAGTCGCAGGAAATCGGTTCGGGAATGTATATCGGCGGTGATTTCGACTGTATGCGTCAGTATATCAACGCCGGCTATCCTACCGAAGGCAAAATCAGATTTTTTATCGGCTACAGCGGTTGGAGCGCGCGCCAGCTCGAAGATGAGATCCAAAGCAATGTATGGGCTGTCAGCGGATTCAAGTCGGCCGAACGTTTGCTGAAAGGACATGGCGATTCCTATTGGCACCGTACGGTACGGTCTATGGACAGCCGGTTCAGGGGCTGGCTTTATCATCCGCAGAATCCTCACGCCAACTGATCACTGTCATTCTGACCCAAATCAAGCCCTCCACATTTACATTTTATTTTGCGGGAAAGATTACGAGTGTGTTTACTTTTAACT
>NZ_PUED01000108.1 GCF_003024925.1 Paramuribaculum intestinale | reverse complement strand
AACCTGCACGCCTCGCAGCACTCGCACCTGAAACGAGCGCGTCTACCATTCCGCCACCTGGGCAATAATTTATTACTTTTACACCCCCTCTGGGGTTTTGCGTTGCAAAGTTAGATTTTTTTTTCGAACTGTGCAAATTTTTCTGATGCAACATATCATGTTTTTTTACCGACACTCCATAAAATCATAAACAAAAGCATCCATAATACGCATAAACACACCAACAACCCACAATAAATCACGCCATTACGAAACACCCGCTGATATGTTTTAACATCACAGTCTGAAATAAGAAACTTGCATGGCTCACTCTATTTGAAATCTACGCGCTTTATTTGAGCTCTCTGCTCTCTATTTGAAGTATCCACAATCTATCTGACATCTCTGCGTTCACCGAAATGCCATCCAACTCGCATGCAATATGAACAACATACGTCCGACAAAAAGATCATACACCGATCTGAAGTTTAGAGGTATTGCAAACTCCATCAGATCGCAGATTAAAGCAATCTCAGTTTAGTCCCTATACCCTGTTAAATATTATGTCTTACAGACTCGCGACTCATACAGATTGTCATCAGCTGTCAAGATCTACGATATAACGGAAAAAGCGGGACCGACTCCAGTTGAAGAAGTCAGTAAGATCCACTGCGTGGACTACAATCATACCCGAATGCGTCAGCCTGACGTGCTGCGGAAGCACTCGGTAAAAAACGACAGTCCCGTATAATGGCAAGCATACTGCTTCAGCGGCTCTATACATGAATCTGTTTGATCATAAGGATTATCACACGATGGCTTTTACACTGAGAAACCGACCATCGAAAATCTGCCGTCCATAGCTGTACTTTAGTTCAACCGTAGAGTTCAACCGGCTATTTCACCAACTGAATGGAGCACGGTACGTCGCGCCATAAAACACATCGTGCGCACCGTCCACCCGACTGAAACCACAGATCTCTGCTGAATTAATCAACAATCAACATAAAGACGATGGCCATGTGTCAGGCACCACAATCTGACACATGGCCATGTTTTTATTCCGATAGCGAAAACGATGCCGGAAAGTCCAGTGGACTACAACACACTCGTTTTCGACACATTACACACCTGTCAACGCGCCACAATCTTGCTCACCGCTCCGTCGCGGCTGCGGTAAATATACACGCTGCCTGGTCTTAAAGCACTGCGTCCGACACGACGGCCATTGAGATCAAACCATTCTCCGTCGCCGCCTCCGGTCTCATCGCCGGCTACGACTGTAAGCGACGTCGGTATCTGCTCGAACTCACAACCGAGCGCCATATCACCCGTGACTACGATCGTTCCGTAGCCTGCCGACATATCCAGCGTCCGCCCGTCGACAGTTATCTCCTTCAGCCGATAACCTTCAGCCGCCGATGCAAATACATACAGCGTCGAGCCAAAGTCGTGATATATCTCTGATGCCACCGGATCGCCGGTGCCGAGGCCATCGGCACCCACCGACCGATACACCGTGAGATTCCCGTGAAGATGACGCCCGATCAGCAGACGGTGACGGTCGATGGCAAACACCGCCGCTATATCGGTCGGGCTTCGCACCGAAAGGACGAATCCCGAGGGGTCATCAAGATAGCGGCTCAGCATCTCCTGACCGTTGACCGTTAAGGATTCAATATGATGATGGTCTGCCGACGACAGCACTACGCCAATCTTCGCACCGTCGGCAACCACAGTCCCCGATTCAAACGAAATGTCCGACATGGTGCATGTCATCGTCCCCTGCCCTATAGAACCAAACACCACCGGATAATCCGAAGCAAAATAAGCCACACACTCCATATCCGCATCGCCCGACAGTTCTATCTCCGGCTCATTCCATACCTCGCCGTTGACAGTCCACTCGACAAAGCGGTCATACTCCGATGCTGCAACGGCTCTTATACGCACCACTGCCCTGCTCGTGACCGACTGGACACCGACAGACTCACCTACGATCTCCGCCCTACCCTTTGTCGGATCAGCCGAACGCACACTCACTGTGCGCTCGGCCTTGATTGCGTGATCAAACACCGCGACAAGCGACAGATCCCCCTGGCCGGGCCATTCAAAACGGCTGCCATCCCCAGGGCCTGAAGTACCTCCCTCGTATATCCACCCCACGAAGGTAAATCCGGCTGACGCATCGGCATAGAACGCGTGCGACTCGCCATAGCGTGCCTCTACAGCAGTCACGCCGTCGCTGTCTATCCATACCTTGCCGCCGCTGCAGCCCTCCGGACTGCGGGAGGCCACACGCAAATGATACACACCCGCGGCATCAGACACAAAGACGCTCAGCAGTTCTGTCGGCCCCGTTACAGTCACACAGTAGGTGCCGTCCGGTTCCTGTCCAACCGGCACGCCGTTGACTTTTAGCTGTGACGGCAGATACATCCTGTCAGCCGTTAACGTCACAGTTAGTCGTGTGCCCTCCTCCACCATCTCTCCGTCGGCTACCTCCATGCCATCGGCTGTTGTCACCGTCATCGAACCGTTGCCGCCGTTGCGCAATGTCAGCTTATGACGCTCTTTCTGCGGATCATCAGGATCAACCGGAGGCACAGGATCAATACCGGCGACACTGAACACGGCCGTAAGTGTCGTATTGCCCCACACCTGATACTCCATTGAGGCTTCAGCCCCCACCGATATCCCACCGGCATTCCACCCCTCAAACACATAACCATCTGCAGCAACAGCATTTATCATCATCCGATCTCCGACCTCACAGCTACGCTGCACAGCCGTTTCATCATCCGCTATCCATACTTTTCCGCCCGACGTCGGACTTGCTGTCAGATTCACAAGCACACGGTTGTCATCCGGCATATCTGTGGCCGGCTGCATCGTCAGCACATGAAAGCCAAGCTCACCCGCCACCTCATGGACAAAACCTGTCAGATCCATCGGCCGCGTCCAATTTGCATCCCTCTTCATCTCAGTTGTGATCTCAAGCGAGTTGTTTTCCTGCGAAAGTCTGATCAGCTGCTCGTCGTCGGGATACTGTCCGATATTGCGACACACCGGATTGACCATTCCCAGGTAGACATTGACACCTCGCAGCCGCAGCATACGGTTATTTGACGACTTGCGGTCGGCATACAAATCGGCAAATGCCACATCCGACACCGGAGCTTCACGCTTTGACCCCGATACTGTCACCGGAGCTCCCATAAGCACTATCTTAGGCGAAACGGCGGTAGAACTCACCTCATAACGTCCTGTCACATCCGACAAGACAGCACCCTCCTCCGGCTTCCAGTCACCTGTATAAGCCGGATGATTTGACAACAGCAACAGTCGATCGCCATCGGTCACCACCGCATCTCGACTATTGCCTACCACAGCCACTACCGTCAGAGGCATGCCTATACTGACAAGTGAATTGACAGCCGCAGAGCCGTCAAGCAGCCCCGCCAGACTCTCCTGCGGCAGCACTGCTTCACAGATATCAGCACTGACCGAAATATCACTCTCTACTGCAAACGAGGCGCTACTATCGGCAGTCATAGCCATGCCATCTACCATAATCGACTGCACCACATAGTTCGAAGCCGGACGAACAGTCACCGTCACATACTTTCCATCATCTACCGTGCCACCCGAAACGACTGTCTGCCCATCACACACCACTTCTATCTCACCATGCGAAGGCTTCTCGTATGTCACTGTCCAGATCTTTACAAACCGTGCGGTCAATGATGTCGACGACTCCACCGCAAAAGTATAATCGGCCTCACCCGACATCTTCTTCTCACCATCATACCAGCCTTCAAAACGCGCTCCCTGACGCGCTACAGCCCTGACCGTAACCGATGTGCCGACCACGACTCTGCCAGAGGATACGTTCACTTCACCCATCTCGGCATCACTTGACGACACCGTCACATCACACTCCATGACAGCTACATTCTCTTTGGCAAATACCGCCACATATCCTATGTCGCATAGCACCGGATCAGTAGTATACTGCTCTTCGGTCGACACCTCTTTCCCGTTGAGAGTCCATCTGACAAACTCATATCCTTCTGCCGGCGTTGCAGTCAGCTTCACCACATCACCATCCGACACCACACTCTCCCCTTCATCACCCTCTACCTTCACACTCCCCGCGCCATCAATATTGACATATCCATCTACCGACCAACTTATCGGTGCGGACTTCACCTCTGAATCCTTGTCTATATATGCATATATGTCTGAACCCATACTTTCCAACATACCGACAAACAGATAGCTGTAGTTTTCTATGCATGACGTAGCTCCAAAGATTGTAACTTTACCAGATTCCTTAATTACTGCTTTTTGTGACTGTATACTCTTAATCGTCCCCTTGAATCTTATCAGCCTGTTTGCATACTCCAGACTGACCTTTGAAGCCTCCACCTCCTCCGGAATCATATAGAAACGTTCAGCATCCGACAATGCGCGTCCGGAAAAAATACTTCCACAAGTCGATGTACATTTTAAGTAAGGAATATCCGACGCATGCTGAACTTCACATACCAAATTGGTTAACTCATTGGTAACACCGTCAAAAAAGCTCTTATAACCTTCTTTTTGCAAAGACGACACAACACTAAGCCTTACACAAAAATCATCCTTGCCATCTGTAACATACAAATTATCATAAAACTTACCGACTCTGTAAAGCCTGTCAATTTTCACCACCGTACCTGAACTAAGATCTCTGATCTCGCTTAACAAGCCAACACTCAGAGGCGAATCCTTAGTCTGCGCCACTGCCACCACGCTCCACACGATCGCTGCCACAACAGCCATAATGCTACGCATTAAATTGTTCTTCATCTGATTTAAGGTGTTATATTACTATATCAATCATGCATTTACCTCGCACAATCACCGTGATGACTGCCGAGCAACACGTTTGACAAATGTATAAAAAAAACGACTACAATCCCTTCCCATACACTATGTTCTACAACATATTCCATCAAATCTCCTCAATTTTTCCTCCTCCCGACTGCTCCGATCACCTCCGATCCCGTCCGGCTTTCCGATTGCACCGGTCAATACGATCCTATGATAAAAAACAAAGCTGCCTCCATGGTCGCAGTGACCATGGAGGCAGCTTGTCAAAAAGGGGGCGGTTACCTACTTTCCCGCTTTCGCAGTATCATCGGCGTAGTGAGGTTTAACTTCTCTGTTCGGAATGGGAAGAGGTGGAACCCTCACGCTAACACCACCTGAATATCGTTAACTGGAAGCGATCGCAACTGACTCCGAAAAGGGAGTGAGTCATCCGGTATTCGCTGCTGTGACCTTTATAGCGCCTGCGCTCAAGGCGGAGAGCTTCAGGCCGGGTCTGAGGCAGCTGCGGATTTGTTTCTTTCTCCTCCGCCACTCTCACTAGAAGAGCGACGGAGGCTGCGGAAAGGGTTCGGGTGATTAGTATCGCTCGGCTGTGGACGTCACCGTCCCTGCACCTGCGACCTATCGACGTCATCGTCTCTGACGACCCTTGTGTGGAAATCTTATCTTGAGGGGGGCTTCGTGCTTAGATGCTTTCAGCACTTATCCTTGCCAGACGCGGCTACCCGGCGGTGCTCCTGGCGGAACAACCGGCACACCGGAGGTCTGTCCAACACGGTCCTCTCGTACTAGTGTCGGGTCCTCGCAAATTTCCTGCGCCCACAACAGATAGGGACCGAACTGTCTCACGACGTTCTGAACCCAGCTCGCGTGCCACTTTAATAGGCGAACAGCCTAACCCTTGGGACCTTCTCCAGCCCCGGGATGTGACGAGCCGACATCGAGGTGCCAAACCACTCCGTCGATATGAGCTCTTGGGAGGGATCAGCCTGTTATCCCCGGAGTACCTTTTATCCTTTGAGCGATGGCCCTTCCATACGGAACCACCGGATCACTATGCTCTAGTTTCCTACCTGATCGACTTGTCGGTCTCCCAGTCAAGCGCGCTTGTGCCATTACACTCTGCGGCCGGTTACCAATCGGCCTGAGCGCACCTTTAGAAGCCTCCGTTACGCTTTTGGAGGCGACCACCCCAGTCAAACTACCCACCAAGCAATGTCCTCGCATCGCGAGTTAGAAACCAAATGCGCAAAGGTCAGTATTTCAACAACGGCTCCACGATGACTGGCGTCACCGTCTCACAGCCTCCTGACTATCCTACACATCGCGCACCCGGTCCCAATGCTAAGCTGCAGTAAAGGTTCACGGGGTCTTTCCGTCCCGTTGCGGGTAATCGGCATCTTCACCGATACTACAATTTCACCGAGCTCACGGTTGAGACAGTGTCCAGATCATTACACCATTCGTGCAGGTCGGAACTTACCCGACAAGGAATTTCGCTACCTTAGGACCGTTATAGTTACGGCCGCCGTTTACCGGGGCTTCAATTCAAGGCTTCTCTTGCGATGACCTCTCCTCTTAACCTTCCGGCACCGGGCAGGTGTCAGGCTGTATGCTTCATCATTAAACTTCGCACAGCCCTGTGTTTTTGTTAAACAGTTGCCTGGACCTATTCTCTGCGCCCTCCCATACAGGAGGGACCCCTTATCCCGAAGTTACGGGGTCAATTTGCCTAGTTCCTTAACCGTGAATCACTCGAGCGCCTCGGTATCTTCTACCCGACCACCTGTGTCGGTTTGCGGTACGGGCCCTGTTACGATATGCTTAGCGGGTTTTCTTGGGAGTATGTTTCCATCCGCTCTCCGCTCGCCCGGGGGCTCGCGGTACTGTCCCGATTCACAAGTCCTCCGGATTTGCCTGGAGAACATAAAGCTACACGGTTTAACGCACTATTCCGTCAGTGCGCGGGATTTCCACTCCTCCGTCACCACATCGCTCGCAACAGGGGTAACGGAATTTTTACCGTTTGTCCATCGGATCCGCCTTGCGGCTGCTCCTTAGGCCCCGACTTACCCTGATCCGATTAGCGTTGATCAGGAACCCTTGGTCTTTCGGCGGGAGGGTTTCGCGCCCTCCTTATCGTTACTTATACCTACATTTGCTTTTCCGATCCCTCCAGCATGGCTCGCGCCACACCTTCACAGGGCTACGGAATGCTCCCCTACCAACTGTGGGTCCAGCCCACCGTTCCATGGCTTCGGCAGCCGGCTTATGCCCGCGTATTATCCATGCGGGATCACTCGACTAGTGAGCTGTTACGCACTCTTTAAATGAATGGCTGCTTCCAAGCCAACATCCTAGCTGTCCTTGCAATCCCACCTCGTTATGGTCTTCAACTTAGCCCGCATTTGGGGGCCTTAGCCGATGGTCTGAGTTGTTCCTCTCTCGGACGCGGACCTTAGCACCCGCGCCCTCACTCCCGGGATTCATGCCGCGGCATTCGGAGTTTGTCAGGACTTGATAGGCGGTGAAGCCCTCGCATCCTATCAGTCGCTCTACCTCCGCGGTATAACACCCGAGGCTGCACCTAAATGCATTTCGGGGAGTACGAGCTATCTCCAAGTTTGATTGGCCTTTCACTCCTACCCTCAGGTCATCCGAAAGCTTTTCAACGCTTACCGGTTCGGCCCTCCAACGGGTGTTACCCCGTCTTCAGCCTGCCCAAGGGTAGATCACTTGGTTTCGCGTCCACCCGCGCCGACTAACGGCGCCGTGTTCCGACTCGCTTTCGCTTCGGCTCCGGGCATCACTGCCCTTAGCCTCGCCGGCGCGGGTGACTCGTAGGTTCATTATGCAAAAGGCACGCCGTCACCACACGTAGTGGCTCCGACCGCTTGTAGGCACATGATTTCAGGGTCTTTTTCACTCCTCTGTTCGAGGTTCTTTTCACCTTTCCCTCACGGTACTGGTTCGCTATCGGTCTCTCGGTAGTATTTAGCCTTACGGGATGGGCCCCGCAGATTCACACAGGATTTCTCGTGTCCCGCGCTACTCAGGTGCCGCCTCGCCCGGAATCACAGTTTTCGCCTAAGGGGCTGTCACCCGCTTTGGCCACGCTTTCCAGCGTGTTCGGCTAACCGTATTCCATCACTTTACCGGCGGTCCTACAACCCCGCCAGACGCGTCGCCACGCCGGCGGTTTGGGCTATTGCGCGTTCGCTCGCCACTACTTGCGCAATCACTATTGTTTTCTCTTCCTCCGGGTACTGAGATGTTTCAGTTCCCCGGGTTCGCTCCGGTCACAGACCGGTGACGCACTCTTCGCGCGCCGGGTTGCCCCATTCGGAGATCTGCGGCTTGATGAGTATTTGCCTCCAACCGCAGCTTATCGCAGCTTGTCACGTCCTTCGTCGCCTCCGAGAGCCAAGGCATCCTTCATGTGCCCTTCTCTCCTTTCCTTTTACTTCGCCTTTTGACTCTACGTCAGATATCCGTCGTTCGTCGTGCTCATAAAAGCACATACGCCCGATGATTTCACTCGTTTCTATTGTCAATTGCTTGCCATCTCTGACTTGCGTCATCAATGACTATCGCTTCCAGTATGTCAATGTTCTCTTTGTTTACTATCCCGAAGCGTCAAGGCTCCGGAATTGTAGTCCCTGGCAGAGTTGAACTGCCGACCTCTACATTATCAGTGTAGCGCTCTAACCAACTGAGCTAAGGGACTGCACTTCAACCCCCGATGCCGGGGATAATGCGTTATAAAAAGCAACAGCCGAAGCAGCCGGCGGAAAAACATCCGCCGAAGAACCGTCGATGACATCATGCATATCGTGAAAGACATCAGAAGTCATCTCTCTGTCGTTCGACCGCCGATTGTCTGCCGGAATCCGGAAAACTCGCGCTTTCAGGCTTCCTGACGGCGTCGTAAGAGGTCATGGCAGGACATGCGCTCCAGAAAGGAGGTGTTCCAGCCGCACCTTCCGGTACGGCTACCTTGTTACGACTTAGCCCCAGTCACCGGTTTTACCCTAGGGCGCTCCTTGCGGTCACGCACTTCAGGCACCCCCGGCTTCCAT
>NZ_PUED01000107.1 GCF_003024925.1 Paramuribaculum intestinale | reverse complement strand
TCTGCTGCTGTCCGCTCTTGGGGGCGGTTTAGGCCGCCCCCGCCGCTTGGGCATCCCCTCGCCAGAAGGAGAGAGGAGAATGACTAATGCCCATCTCAAAGTTTTGCACTTCGATTTGGAATCTTCACAAAAAATGCACTTCCGTCCACAGCTGACACTCCAAAGCGGAAAAGAAAGCGCATGATGTCGGATGCCGAGGTCATCACGATTCTGATCTGTTTCCACTTCAATTCGTACCGAAACTTCAAGCACTATTATCTGGGATGTGTGCGCATTCACTGGAAGCATCTGTTTCCGCAGACATTCTCCTACAACCGCTTCGTGGAAGTCATGCCCCGATGTTTTGTGGCTATGACCATGTTCCTGCGGCTCGCGTGTTTCGGAGAGTGCACGGGGATAAGTTTTGTGGACAGCACCTGCATTCCGGTCATTCACAACAAGCGCCAATTCAACATGAAGGTATTCAAGGATATTGCGGCCAAAGGGAAGAGTACGATGGGATGGTATGTAGGCTTCAAACTGCATCTGCTATGTAACGAAAAAGGAGAGCTGATCAACTTTGTACTGACACGCGCCAATGTGGACGACCGCAATGAGGCAGTCATCAACACACTGACTGACAGGGTGTTTGGAAAACTATACGCTGACAAGGGATATATATCGCAGTCTCTTTTCGGGCATCTTTGGGATGACGGCATACATATTGTGACAGGTCTTCGCTCGAACATGAAACAGCGTCTCATGCCGTTCTATGACAGGATGATGCTTCGTAAAAGGAGCATCATCGAATCCATAAACGACATGCTGAAGAATGTGGCGCAGCTCGTCCACTCCCGCCACCGCAGCGTACACAACTTCCTCATGAACCTGCTTGCGGCAATGGGGGCGTATTGTTTCTTCGCCACAAAGCCGGAAGTGAACTTCGACTTTGAGGTACCCGAGTCAAGCGGGCAGCTTGTCCTCTGGGATTAACAACACCAAACGGTACAAATAAATCAGGCGACCTTGAAAGGCCGCCCAATACTCTATGTCTTTTGATTGGTTGAAAATCATTAAGTTCTTATCCCGAACTCGCGTTATTAATATCAGGCAGATGTTCAAGGCGGCGATTGTGGAGCTTAACGATGAAGAGAAGGGAATCGTCAAGATTAAATTCAATCCATGGAACAAAATCAAAATTCCCAAGGCTGACAAGACTACTCAACGAGGTCAAGGCTTCCGGCTGTTGTGGATTTTCAGACGAGGAGATATTCTCTATGGCTGTACATTGCATAGACGAGCCGACAATCTAAATCGGCAAACCTATTACGTGCGGTGTCGTTGTCAACCGCCATATAGAGCTGAACGAGGAGGAAAAGGCGGAACAAAAGGCTCTCGCCCTCAAACGCTTCCAAGACGAGGAACTCCGAAAGTTGCAGAACCGCAACTCCTCATCGACAAAGTCGCTTCGCTCTGCGAAGAAACCTAAGGCGGTCAAACCGCAAGAGAACAAGCAACCCGAACTCTCACTTTTCGACCTTTAAGCCATGAAAGCAAAGTCAAGATTCGACAGACAGGTGTCAGCCTCCAATGCGAGGCTGACCGCCATAAGCCCAAAAGCCATTGATTGGGCATACCGTAACCTTGTGCAGCATTGGGCGTTCCGCACACCGAGCGGAGAGACCGCTTGTGGAGAATGCGGTCATAAATTCCACCACAAGGGAAAAAGCTCATTTGTCAAGTGTCCCGAGTGTGGCAGACTGTTGAAAATCAAGGACACGCTGAAACGTAAAATCGAGGAATCTACCTATTTCTCCACTCTTGAAACCATTGACGGCTTGCAGGTTCAGAGGGTGTCGCTTCTTAGCGTCACATATAAGAAAGGAAAACCAAAGAGTGTGGCTTCCGTTGAGATATGCCGTCTGTGGCTGAATGCCAACGGACTGACCACCGGCACATCGAAGAACCGCACACTGGGTCATTATCTCGACTCGTTCAACTGGGCATCACCCATCGAACTGAAATCAGGAATATCGGAGACCCACTTCATAATATCCAACACCTACATCTATCCGAGGCTGACTCTTATTCCCGAACTAAGGCGCAACGGCATGGGCATTGAGTGCAACCGCACAAAATGACATCCGTTCCGGCTGATGAAGTCGCTGCTGACCGACAGCCGTATCGAGACGATTATGAAAGTCGGACACTTCGGTGCAGTAGAGTATTTTGTCAGCAACCCCATACGTCTCGACCAAAGCTGGAACTCATATAAGATTGCGTCACGCCACGGCTATGTTCCCGAAGATTGGGGAATATGGAGTGACCTGATAAGGCTGCTCGACCGGTGCGGACGCGACATCCGCAGCACACGCTATATATGCCCTACAGACCTCACGACAGAGCATGACAAGTGGCTCGACAAAGTGACCTCCGCCGAAGAGAAGCACAAATCTAAGGAGCAACTAATCCGGGCAAATGAGGAAGATTTCCTCAAATCCAAGTCATGCTACTTCGGCATAGTTATCTCCGACAAGGACATCGAGGTGTCGGTGCTCGACTCTATCGAAGCCTGTCAAGCCGAGGGGACGGCAATGCACCACTGCGTCTTCAAGTGTGAATATTTTGCGCAAGAAGATTCAATCGTGCTATCTGCCCACGACAAATCCGGCAACCGCATAGAGACCGTGGAGTTTTCACTGACAGAGAACCGAGTAGTCCAGAGCCGTGGACGATGCAACACCAACACCGAGTACCATGACCGCATTGTCAACCTCGTGAACGCCAACGCCCACCGCTTCATCGAAGCAAGGGCATCAGCATAGATTCCTTATTTTTTGTTCCAAATCCGGCTCTTACCTCGTGGTAAGAGCCGGACATATTTTCGCGCGTCCAGGCCGATAATGCATCTGTCAATCAATCGGCTTCTACACATGAAGTCATGGTAGGCCATGTGTCTATCAGATTGGCAATGTCGTCATCAACAGTCGATATAGTGCCGATGTTGAATTTCTCACGGAGCACTTTGAGAATGTCCGGGGTAAAGTAGGCCGGCAGTGTGGGGCCTGTGTGGATATTCCGGACCCCGAGGCTTAGCAGGGCAAGCAAGACTATCACCGCCTTCTGCTCATACCACGCGATATTATATACAATCGGCAGGTCGTTGACGCTCTTAAGGCCGAGCGCATCTTTCAGCGCCATAGCAATGACAACGAGAGAATAGGAGTCATTACACTGTCCGGCATCAAGCACACGGGGCACACCCTCGATCTCGCCCAAAGGAAGCTTGTTGTATCGGTACTTGGCGCATCCGGCTGTAAGAATCACGCAATCCTTCGGCAGTTTCTCGGCAAATTCGGTATAGTAGCTGCGCGACGGAAATCGTCCGTCGCATCCCGCCATTACCACGAATTTACGGATCTTGCCTGACTTTACAAGTTCTATCACCCTGGGGGCGAGCGCGAGAACCTGGTTGTGGGCGAATCCGGCCACAATCTCGCCATGCTCTATTTCCGTGGGAGGCTGGCATTTTTGCGCCCTCTCGATTATCTCGGAGAAGTCCTTCCTGCCGTCCGACCCTTCAGGTATATGGTGGGTACCCGGCATACCGACAACTCCGGTGGTATAGACGCGGTCGGTATATGTGGTCTTGGGACGCGGAGGCACGATGCAGTTTGACGTGAACAGGAACATTCCGTTGAATGTCTCGAATTCGTCGATCTGTTTCCACCATGCGTTGCCGTAATTGCCGGCGAAATGCGGGAATTTCTTGAAGAACGGATAACTCTGCGCCGGAAGCATCTCGGAGTGGGTGTAGATGTCAACGCCTTTCCCATCCGACTGTATCAGCAGTTCCTCAAGGTCTTTCAGGTCGTGGCCGCTGATCAAAATACCCGGACGTTTCCCGACTCCAATATTTACCTTTGTGATTTCAGGATTGCCGTAAGTCGAGGTGTTGGCCTTGTCGAGCAGCGCCATAGCCTTGACGCCTCCATCGCCGACCGCGAGGACAAGCGAGAACAATTCGTCGACAGACATGTCGGGCCGGCTTATCTCTGCCAGAGCATTTTCAATGACGGCATAGATATCCTCCTGCTCATATCCGAGGTTAAGCGCGTGGCGGGCGTATGCCGCCATGCCTTTACACCCGTAGATTGCAAGCTGCTTGAGGCCACGAATGTCCTCCTTCTTATCGTGAAGCACACTGAATATCTCCTCGTCGAGAGCGCCTCCGGCCTCAACGACCTCAAGCCTGCCATAGTTTTCTTTTGTGATGTGATATGACACCTCGGGCATATACGGAAGCGTGATTCCCCGCTTTTTCGCCGTCCCGATAAGCTCGTTTTTCATCTCCAGGCCCTTGTCGATGAATCCGTCGAGCATCGCATTGTCGAAATTAGCGTTGGTGATTGTGGTGAACAGCGCGTCGATTATGAAGTGCGAGGCGTTGCAGTCGGCTACGCCCTTCTCGCGCAGGATGCGGTTTACGATGGCCATTCCCCTGATTATGTAAAGGAGCTGGTCCATCCTCGTTGAAGTCTCGGGCTTTTTGCCGCATACACCCTGAATTTCACAGCCTTTTCCCTTGGCTGTCTCCTGGCATTGATAACAGAACATTTTCATATAGCAGTGCATTTCAGGCGTTCAACTTGGTAAGCAACATCTTGAATCGTTCGGGAGCTCTAAGGGAGTGGGGAGTGCCAGGCTGCATCACAATATAATCACCGGCCTGCAGCATCCGCTCTTCTCCATTAATGGTGAAAGCACATACTCCCTCCAAAATCTGAACGACGGCTACCGCCGGAGCAGTATGGGTGGCGAGAGCGGCATCCTTGTCGAATGCCATCATGACGACCATTCCGGAAGCGTTCCTGGCGATTACCTTGTTGGCAATCTGTCCGGGAGCATATTCAAGTTCGTCTTTGATTTTCATAGCAGTTTTAGTTTAAACGATACGTAATAGAAACGGATTCCCGATTCTTTTTGTTCATAACTCAAGCCAGAAGCATGACCACCATGCCTGACAGAATCATGGCCACACTGCCCACGGCGTAGGTCGCGGTAAATTCCGTATTTGAGGACATTGCATCCAAGTTTTGTGCTGATGTCGAAGAGATAAGCCCTTGACGCCGCAAAATTAGTTACTCCCAGTGCCAAAGCTTTGCTCCTCAATGTTAGCATTTGCAAACTTGGTCAATTTCAATTCAGGCAAAGGTCAATTTCTAATAGTTCTCCATAGGATTCGGCAAGACGACGGATGGCTTGGTTATCGAGCATCCATATCTCGTTGCCGCCGTATGAATCCTTTAGGTCGTACATGAGGTTGAGCAGCGCCACGTCGCGGTTGGGTGCGGTCAGGTTGTTTTCCTCGAGATACATCACCTGAACAAGCCATTTGCCCGGAATGATGCGCAGATAGCAGTCAGCAACATCGGGGTCGGTGTCTATGCGTTCCTGCACAGCCTCGCGAATCGCCATCTCCAATGCGTCAATCATTTCCGGCGACAGCCGTGTCTCTTTAATCATAGTACTATCTTCTATTTTGACTAAACAATGGCAAATTTTGGTAATATTTGCCGCTGTTTAGTGCCTATTTGTCTGTTTTATAGAATGCGGTCAATAAGATACCAATAGAAGAAAGCCTCAGGGCGTGTCTTCTTCAACTTGTTGAGTCGGACTGGCAATACACGGTCTATGTTCATGTCGGAGGTCAGTTTTGAGATGTCAAATTTCTCGACATTGGTGCCGGGAGGACAGATAATGTCAATGTCGATTGAACGCCGACGTGTCTTGTCGCCAAGTATCAGACCGACGCATGTGCCACCCGTGAAGATATAAGGGCAGCCTGAGCGGGCCAAAAGGTCGAGGAGAGCAAAGGCCCTGATGACTTTCTCGATAATGCCGAGGTCGTTGTAACGGTATTTTTTCGACATTGACTGAAACCAGTCCTTGCCGAAACAGTGTGGTTTAATCATTGTGGGTTCCCAAGTTTTCTATGGCCTTTTCTATGGCCGGTTTGGCATTGCGCCGCGAGGCATATCGCAGCATTGCGGTTCGGTTGACGGAATACATCGAAAGGGCGTTGTCGAACATCCGGCTCCATTCGCTGCCGTGAAGATAGTCCAAGTCATCGTCGCAATAAATATCGACAAGGATTTTCTCCAGATGCGGGGTCCTCACTCCCTTGAAATCCATAAGAGGAGATTCGGAAATCAAGGGTTTCACAATCACACCCTCCTTTGACAAGTCGATGTTGTCATATACAAAATCCTTCGACGGATTAAGATACGCGGTATATCCCTCCTGTTTCAAAGAATGAAAGACTGATTCCATGGCATCGCGGTCCACTTCCACATATATTATATTGTTGGAGGAAATATGATGCTGGAAATCAGCAAAGACCTGACCATCGAGTACGCTGACCGAGACAAATGGAAACTTACGGGCGATAATTTTGCCGACTTTCACAGCCTTGGTCCTCAGGCGTGGCGTGTATTCCGATGTCTGCACCTTGTGTGCCGTATATATGCCACGGCCAAGCTTGAAGATAATATTGTCGTTGATCATTTCCCTGAGATACCAGGAGAGCGTGACCTTCGAAATCTCAAACAGTCCGTTGAGATACGACAACAGTTCGGCGAACCGGAAGCTATCCCGATTCTCGGCAAACGTGAGTATGGCAGTGCGTGTCTCTGTCATTGGAGTCTTTGTATATCAAGTGCAAAGTTAACTAAATAACGGCAAATCTCCAAATGATTTGCCGTTATTTAGTTACAAGTACAGCATTTTCTGATTGCATCGCTTTGCGCTTCCGGGTCGGAGAGGTTTTTCGGTGCGAAGATACTGCGGACGGGAGCAACGGCAAGAGCCGCTACGCTTTCCGGCGATGACTGCGCCCGTGAGCCTCCACATTTTTTCGTGCCTCAAAAATGGGTATCTCGGTCGCAGTCATTGCCTCCACTCTTGCCTTATGTTCCCTCGTGTCCGCAGTGCGTACTTGCACGAAAAACGGTTCTCCCGACCGAGAAGCTCAAAGGAGCTTCACAAAAAGGGAAAAAGAATTGAACTCATTAATAATAAGGAACTATGAGAGTAAAGAAAATGACAATCGAGGAGGGACGCCGTGTCGGCATCAACCGCTTCCCGAACTTCCACAAGACAGGAAGTGTCCGAGGCATGAAGAAGCTCTATTATGGAGCTGACTGCCTTTTGGTGCGCTCAGGCGATTACATATATAATGTGTCTGCCGAGCCAGCCATCTATAATCAAGCAACCATATAACCACTACCGATATGAATACAGACATCGACTTCATGAAGATAGCCGAGGGCGACAAGGAGTTTGTCCGCGACTTCGAGAACTTTGTCAACGGCAAAGTGAGCAGCACCGAGAAGACCGGCATGGCGATGACAACCATGCACCGCTATCTCCAGCAGCAGGCGTTTAAGGTAATGTTGGGCTACATGAAAGGACTCGCCCACAACTACCGCAAAGGCCGTTACGATGACCGCAACGAGTGGGCCTCGCGTCTCGCAGCCGAGGCATACGCCCATCTAATCGAGGCTGACCTCATTTTTGACCCCGACTATGACAATGCTTAATTCATAATGCGTAATGCTTAATTACTTGTCATACAGAAGTATTCAAAACAAACTTATACTTATATGAATAACACCGATTTTCCCGAATACGGACGGCAATGCGAACTCAACACTCCATGGCGTGGATACCACCGCGCCACGGTGGTGGAGCGCAACGGCTACCGCTTTATCATTGAGTTTAGCAGCGGAGCCACCATTGAAGTTTATCCCGACGAAATAACATTTGACTGAATATGTGCAGACTACAGACACCCCAGTTGGAGGAAGGCTTGAAGGACTACCCCCTCTATTCCCAGGACGGCAAGGGAAAGGAAGCAATTTGCCGCGCAATCTTCGCACTCGGCTCCGCCCGATGGTTTATACTTGAAGGCGAACGAGAGGGAGGCGACACCATCATGTTCGCCATAGTGACCGGTCTAATCGAGGATGAGTATGGCTATGTGTCACTCAACGAGTTATCCGAAGTCGAACTCGACCTTAGCGCACAAGGTTACGGCAAACTTCAAGTGAGGCAGCAGACCAACTTCAAGCCGACCGCCTTGAAGAACCTACGCGATGACCGCTTGCAGAAGTTTCTCGCAAGATTCGAGGATTGAATTACCCCGTCAGCCGTGGCACTCTCCGCTACGGCTGACACAACACACCGTAACAATATGTATATAGATGATTTGACCGACGCTGTAGTTGAATGTGCCAAGTCGAAAGGCTGGAAGGTGGAAGCAGGAATAATCTACAAGAAGCAGACAGCGGAGTTTGAGTTTGGCAAGTTCACTCCGGCAGGACGCGACTTCTCATTCTCGGCTGAAATGAAGTGCGCCAACATCAACTCCCTCATAGAGAATATAGAGGAGTATTACGAGGATTTTGATGTTGACTACGAGACGTACATATGGCTCGACCAGTTCGGACACGGAAGAAACGGTGCGCCATACCGCATGAGAGCTGTGCTTGAAGACATGGAAGCCACCGAGAAGATGATTGAAGAACTTTTGGATGCCGTCCGGGATATTAAGGTGCCGGAGGAATACTGAGGCGCAGCCATATCTACCGAAAACCCCGCCGGATCCTCTCGGACTCGGTGGGGCTGCGGTGCGGAATAAATGAAAAATGTACCTAAAAATTAAATCGGTTGAAGATGTTTCATAGTGATATAATCAAAATTGCAGTAGGCTGTGGCTGGCAGGTTTCGATAACTGCTTGCGGCAATAATTCGTTTTACTTCGACTTCCAGCGGATAACCAGGAACGGTCTGCCGTTCAGTTTCACGGCGGCAATGACCGGCGGTCGGATTTCATCGCTCGTGGATGAGATCATCTCCTTTGTTGGAAAAACTCAGTGAATTTGCCCCCCGGTTGACCAGATAAATTG
>NZ_PUED01000106.1 GCF_003024925.1 Paramuribaculum intestinale | reverse complement strand
CCCCCGCGCGCGTCCCCGTCCCCCCGCCCCTGCCCGGGGTCTCCGCCCCGCGCGTTACCCGCTCCGCTCCCCCCCCGCGTCGCCCACGCCTCGCTCCGAACCCCGGTTACTGTCAGCCCGCACGCTCCGCGGCTCCGAGGACGACATCCCATCCGGCATGAGGAGAGGGGGAAGCGAGGGCACAGAGAGTCGGAGGCAGAGGCGGCGATGCCACACGGCAGAAGGTGAGCCGGGGAGAGGGTTAGGCGGGGAGGAACGAAGCCGCGGAGCGTGCGGGCTGACAGTAACCGGGGTTCGGAGCGAGGCGTGGGCGACGCGAGGCGATAGCGGAGCGGTGACCGCGCGAGGCGGAGACCCCGGATAGAGGCGGGGACACGGCACAGCGCGGCGAGTCCCGGAGGGTACGAGGCCGCGCCGCGCGTCAGCACAGAGCGATCCGCGGAGCGTGCGGTGACCACCCCCAGCCACAAAAAGGTGGAGAAATCGGGAAGTCGGAGGACAGGTACCGCCCTAATAGGGCTTACATGGGATATAGACAAGACCAATAGGCTAAAGGGTAATAGGGATTGTGATCAATTATGCGGGATTTTTTGTTATAGTTTGAAAAAACTGCTAAATTTGCAACGGATTTAGCTCTCTTGGGCTGCAAATGCCATAGCGACATCATGCGCAGCCATAAACATGAATTCAATATAAACTATTCTCTCTGACAACTACAACCTTTTTTAACTATCAACAAACCGCCGCGAGGCATCAATAACCCTATTTTCACAGCTACAGAACCCATCATGGACAACAGCAACGACAAGAAGACCAAACGTCCGCGCATCGGGGAGAGCCGTCCCGCAGCCGGCGACATGCCGACCGAACAGCGCAACAGTTACACTACTACTGACTCAACATCGGATCAGACAGCTCCCGACTATCATCAGGGGGGCACCGGCTACCGTCCGCGCCAGCAGGGCGGCTATCAGCCCCGCTACAATCAGGGCGGCTATCAGCCACGTTACAACAACCAGAGCGGCTACCGCCAGCAGGGCGGCTATCAGCCCCGCTACAATCAGGGTGGCTACCACAACAGATATAACGCCCCCGAGGGTGAGGCATCGGCCGACACCACGGGCGCGGCAGGCGAGAACAACACCGAACAGCCCAACACCGGCTACCGTCCGCGCTATCAGCAGGGCGGCTATCAGCCGCGTCACACGGGCTATCAGCCCCGACAGCAGGGCGGCTACCGTCAGCAGCAGGGCGGCTATCAGCCCCGTCAGCAGGGTGGCTACCGTCAGCAGCAAGGCGGCTATCAGCCTCGTCAGCAGGGCGGCTACCGTCAGCAGCAGGGCGGCTATCAGGGCCAGAACCGTCAAGGGGGATACCAGGGACGCCAGCAGGGCGGCTACCGTCAGCAGCAGGGCGGCTACCAGAACCAGCGCCCGCAGCGTCACAACCAGTTCGGAATGCCGCGCGGCGGCAAGAGCTTCGTTCCGCGTCCGAAACGCGTGGAGTATGAGATGCCTCTGCCCGATCCCGACGAACAGATACGTCTGAACAAATTCATGGCCAACGCCGGAATATGCTCGCGCCGCGAGGCCGACGAATTCATCCAGCAGGGTCTGGTGAAGGTGAACGGCAATGTGGTGACCGAGCTCGGCACCAAGATCACCCACTCCGACACTGTGGAATACGACGGCAAGGTGGTCACGCTCGAGCACAAGTGCTACATACTGCTCAACAAGCCGAAGGACTGCGTGACGACCTCCGACGATCCCAACGGCCGCCTGACGGTGATGGACATAGTGAAGGGCGCCTGCGAGGAGCGCATTTATCCGGTGGGTCGTCTCGACCGCAACACCACCGGCGTGCTGCTGCTCACCAACGACGGCGATCTCGCCTCGAAGCTCACCCATCCGAAATATGTGAAGAAGAAGATCTATCACGTATGGACCGACAAGGACATCTCGGAGGATGACATGCAGCGCATAGCCGACGGCATAGAGCTTGACGACGGCCCCATCCACGCCGACGCCATATCCTACGCCACCGAGACCGACCGCAACCAGGCGGGCATAGAGATACACTCGGGACGCAACCGCATCGTGCGCCGCATCTTCGAGAGCCTCGGCTACCACGTCACGAAGCTCGACCGCGTGTATTTCGCCGGCCTCACGAAGAAGAACCTTCCGCGCGGCCGCTGGCGCTACCTGACACAGGATGAGGTCAATTTCCTGAAGATGGGTTCGTTCGAGTAATCCCCGGACGCCCCTCCATCATAAACCGACAGATCACACACTGACAATGAAACGTACCAAAACAACCGACCTCTACTCGCCCGGCATGATCGGCAAGGAGGTGGACGTGATGGGCTGGGTGCGCACCCGCCGAGGCAACAAGCACGTGCAGTTTGTGGCCCTCAACGACGGCTCTACCATCCGTTCGGTGCAGATAGTCTTCGACATGACTCTCTTCTCCGACGACGACCTGCGCCCCGTCACCACCGGCTCGGCCATCCATGTGAAAGGCCTTCTGGTGGAGTCGCAGGGACGCGGCCAGAGCTGCGAGGTGCAGGCCCAGACGCTCGAAGTGTTCGGCACCGCCGATCCGGCCACCTATCCGCTGCAGAAGAAGGGCCATTCGCTCGAATTCCTGCGCGAGATAGCCCATCTGCGCCCCCGCACCAACACCTTCGGAGCCGTGCTGCGCATACGCTCCGCGCTGGCCTTCGCCATCCATAAATTCTTCCAGGAGCGCGGCTTCTACTACCTCAACACCCCTCTGATCACGGCCTCTGACTGCGAGGGCGCCGGAGCGATGTTTCAGGTGACGACGCTCGACATCGCCAATCCGCCGCGCGACGAAGAGGGACGCGTCGACTACAGCGCCGACTTCTTCGGCAAGCCGACGGCTCTCACCGTCAGCGGCCAGCTCGAAGGCGAGCTCGGAGCCACGGCTCTGGGCGCGATCTATACGTTCGGCCCCACCTTCCGCGCCGAAAACTCCAACACTCCGCGCCATCTGTCGGAGTTCTGGATGATCGAGCCGGAGGTGGCGTTCATCGACATCGCCGACAACATGGATCTGGCCGAGGACTTCATAAAATACTGCATATCCTACGCCCTCGAACGCTGCCACGACGACATCGAGTTCCTGAGCCAGATGTATGATCAGGAGCTTGAGGCGCGCCTCCGCTCGATAGTCGACTCCACATTCGTGCGCCTGACCTATACGGAAGGCGTGAAGATACTTCAGGAGTCGGGCCGCAAGTTCGAGTTCCCCGTATCGTGGGGCATCGACCTCCAGAGCGAGCATGAGCGCTACCTTGTGGAGGAGCACTTCAAATGCCCGGTGATACTGACCGACTACCCCAAGGATATCAAAGCCTTCTACATGAAGCTCAACGACGACGGCCGCACCGTGCGCGCCATGGACGTCCTGTTCCCGAAGATAGGCGAGATCATCGGCGGCTCCGAGCGCGAAGCCTCCTACGAGAAGCTGCAGCAGCGCATCAAGGAGCTGAACATACCGATGAAGGATATGTGGTGGTATCTCGATACGCGCCGCTACGGCACAGTGCCGCACGCCGGATTCGGTCTCGGCTTCGAGCGTCTGGTGCTCTTCGTCACCGGCATGACCAACATCCGCGACGTGATACCCTTCCCCCGCACACCAAACAACGCCGAGTTCTGACCCGGACGTAACCCTCTAACGAAGCTACAAAGCCTCATAAATTCCACGCCACCCACAGCGGCTTCAGAATTTATGGGGCTTTAACGCTCTCTGCCGACCTTCAACCAATAAAAAACACAGCCCCACAATGCCCGACACATCGATACTCGCATTCGCGTTTCTCTGCCTGACATCGTTTTTCACCCTGACCAACCCTCTTGGCACGATGCCGGTGTTTCTGACCATGACGCAGGACATGGCCGAACCGCAGCGCCGCGCCATAGTCAGGAGAGCGACATTCATCTCGTTCGTCACGCTGCTGTCCTTCACGGTGCTCGGACAGTTTCTCTTCAAATTCTTCGGCATCTCCACCAACGGCTTCCGCATAGCCGCCGGCATAGTGATACTGAAAATCGGCTACGACATGCTTCAGGCGCGGGTGTCGCACACGAAGCTCAAGGACGAAGAGATCAAGAACTACGCCAACGACATCTCGGTCACTCCGCTGGCCATACCGCTGCTCTGCGGCCCCGGAGCCATAGCCAACGGCATCATGCTCATGGAATCGGCCGACACGCTGGCTCTGAAAGGAGTGCTGATAGGCTCCATAACTTTTATCTACACCCTGACCTACTTCATACTGCGCGCCTCCACTCGCCTGGTGAAGATTATAGGCGAGACAGGCAACAACGTCATGATGCGCCTCATGGGCCTGCTGCTGATGGTGATAGCCGTGGAGTGTTTCGTCACGGGTCTCAAGCCTATCGTGATCGACACCATACAGTCGGCCATGGGTCACTGACCGCGACAGCCCGCCGCAGCCGATTATCAACTTTTTTTATAATTTTTCGGGAGAGGGATGTAACGAATCACACATCTCTAACGTCATATATAAGAGCGCGACGCACAGCGCCGCCTCAACCGACCGATCATTATTTCATTTTTGTAACTTACCCCCCCCCCATAAACCAGTCATGCACAACGCATTAAGAACGGCATTAATCTGCCTGGCGGCAATTCTTACCGCTTTCACGGCCTCGGCTGACCTCAAGAAATTCATGCTCGTGGGCTACATCTACGACCAGGAATGGGACTCGGTGGACTCCTGCGAAGTAGAGATCTACAAGGACGACACCGTCAAAGTCAACTTCAAACTGCTGACAGGCAACGACGCCACCAAGACCCTTTCGGGCAATCAGCTGCGCGCCCTGGTCAATTCAGGCATCGGCACCTACCGGATCTCATTGTTCAAGGACGGATATACGCCGGCCACGACGACCTTCCGCATCGGCTCCGTCAGCGAAAACACCAAGTATCTCCGCACCATAAGGATGGAGAAAGAGCTGACCCGCAAGCTCAACGAAGTGACCGTCACCGGCACGCGCGTGAAGATGGTGATGAAGGGCGACACGGTGGTGTTTGACGCCGCTGCCTTCCAGCTCGGCGAAGGCTCGATGCTCGACGCCCTCGTGCGCCAGCTCCCGGGCGCCACGATCTCGTCGGACGGCGTGATAGAGGTGAACGGCCGCAAGATCAACGAACTGCTCGTCAACGGCAAGGACTTCTTCAAGGGTGATCCCAAAGTGGCTCTTCAGAACCTGCCCGCCTACACTGTCAAGAATCTCAAAGTCTACGACAAGGCCGACGACGACGCCTATCTGACCCACTCCGACTCCAACGCCGACAAACTGGAGGATGATCAGAACCTCGTGATGGACGTTCAGCTCAAAAAGGAGTATATCAAGGGGTGGATGGCCAACGCCGAAGCCGGCTACGGCACCCGCGACAGATATATGGGCCGAATCTTCGGCCTCGGCTATACCGACAAACTGCGCATATCGGTGTTCGGCAACATCAACAACACCGGCAACTCATCGCAGGCCGGCGACAACGGCCAGTGGTGGGAACGCTCGGCGGAGAACGGCATCAACCGCGTGGCCATGGGCGGTATCGACTACAGCTACAAGAACGGCGAGGAAACCGAATTTTCGGGCAACCTCAACTACCGCCACAACGACATCAACGAGCATGAGATCTCATCGATCACACGGTTTTATCCCTCGGGCGACCTCTACCGCCGCGGCGAACTGCGCCGACGCACCAAAGGCCACACACTGCGCACCGACCACGATCTCAACTTCCGTCTGAAATCGCTGGCATTCGCCCTGATGCCGTCGCTGGAATGGAGCCGCAACAAAACCCGCACCAACAACCTGACCGCCACCTTCGACACCGATCCGGTGGAGAACAGCCGCGGCGAGGCTATCGACTCGGTGTTCAACGCCACCGGACCGAAGCTCAACGACTTCCGCCGCCACCTGCTGACCAGCCTCCAGAATCTGTCGGTCAACGACCCGGAGAATCTCCACGGCCGCATCAACACATGGACCACCATACGCCCCGCGTCGTGGAAAGGAGTAGTGAGAGTCAATCTGATAGGTGACATATAGCGCAACACCGTCGACACCCGCACACTCTACAACCAGGCTATAGGCGCCGCCAACACCGGCGGAGCCGACCCGATGAAACGCGACACCTATACCTCGACCGAACTCCTCAAGAAAGCCGCCCAGGCTGCCATACAGTACATGCGCGACTACACCAACTTCGGCGAAAAACGCACCACCAAGCTGACATGGGCGGTTCGCGGACTGTATGACTACACCTACAACAACAACGACATGCACACCTATTCGGCCGACCGTCTTCCCGATCACATCACTCCCCCGTCGCTCACGAGGCCGGAATACATGATAGCCGACATGATCAACTCCCCTTACACACGCCAGTCAAACAACTCCACGCGCATGATCGGCAGCCTAAACTACAGCAACACCGCCACCGCTCCCGGCGACTCGACGCTCAATCCCGGCTTCAACGTCGGCTTCAGCTTAGGATATTTCCACCACAACGAGCACTACGACTTCGAAAAGCCCGGCATCATAGACCAGCACCTCAAACGCACCAACGACTGGCTGATACCGTCGATATACTTCTCATTCTCGTCGCAGAACAAGATCAGATCGCTCAACGCAAACATCGGCTACAACATCAGTCATGAAGCACCGCTCTTCAGCTATCTCGTGGACAACCGCGACACATCCGATCCGCTCAACGTGACGCTCGGCAACCCCGACGGCCTGCGCAACTCACTCACACACAGCGCGTACTTCTACATCGGACGCTATTCACGCGGCAAGAAACGCACCATAGTGCAACTCAACGGCGGATGGAACGTCACCACCTCGGCCGTAGCCATGGCCCAGACATACAACCCCGCGACAGGAGTGACCATCAACCGCCCCGAAAACATTTCAGGCAACTGGAACACATATCTACATTTCTACTTCAACACCCAGCTCAACGACCGCTTCACCCTTACCGCCATGATCATTGGCAACGGCACCAACTCGGCCGACTACGTGGCCATCGACGCCGCTCCGACCCGCAGCTCGGTGTTCAACACCTCGGTCAACCCCCGCGCCGGCATCGACTACCGTTTCAGCAACGGATCGACCATCGGCGCAGGATTCGCCGCCGCCGTAGAGCATCAGCACTCCGCCCGCGAAGGCTTCAACGACCGCACCAGCTACGCCTACAACCCCTCGCTGCGCCTGCTGCTCAAACTGCCCGCCCAGATCGAATTCAACACACAGTTCAATCCCTACTTCCGCCGCGGATACGAAAACAAGGAGATGAACACCACCGAATATATCTGGAACGCCACGGCAAGCAAGACGTTCGCCACAAGCGGATTCACCCTCAAACTGGCCGCCTACGACATTCTCGGCTCGGCCAAGCACGTCTACACTTCGATCAACGCCCAGGGCCGCACCGAAACATGGCGCAACTGTCTGCCCCGCTACGTGATGCTCTCGGCCGTCTACCGCTTCGACATGAAGAAACGCTGACGCCCGCCGCGTCATAACGACCTGCATCTCTGCATATCTTCCCGGAAAATATCGCCCCGGCGGCGGTGTTTTCCGGGAAGAATCGTTAAATTTGCACGAAACTCCGATATAATAAGAGAACCGTAAATGAAAAATATACTGACAGGCCTGATAAAACACCAGGCCATAAAATACGGCGACCGCGAGGCGGTGGCAACCCTGCAGGGAGATGAATGGACGCCGGTCAGCTGGCGCCGCATGGACTCCGACACCGACACTCTCGCGGCAGCCCTGTGCAGCCTCGGGGTGGAGCCGGGCGAACGCATAGGCATCTTCTCGGCCAACCGCATGGAGATGCTCAACGTCGACTTCGCCGCCTACGCCGTACGAGCCGTGCCAATCGCCATATATTCGACCAGCTCGCAGCAGCAGGTGGGATATATCGTCGACGACGCATCGATACGCCTGCTCTTCGCAGGCACCCGACAGCAGTATGAACTCGCCCGGCGGCTGATGACCGACGGATCCACAACCACACTGCGCCACATAGTGACGTTCGACGAGGTGGAGACCGATCCTGACGACACCACCTCGATGACATTCGCCCGACTGATGGAGATAGGCCGGGAGTCAGCAGCAAGATACAGCCGCGAAGTGGAGAAACGCACCCGCGAGGCACAGCCCGATGACATAGCCACCATCATCTACACCTCCGGCCCCACCGGCGAGTCGAAAGGAGCCGTGCTCACCCACGCCTGCTTCACGGCCGCCATAGAGATACACCGCGAACGGCTCGACATGCTCAGCGAATGCGACTCATCGGTGTGCTTTCTGCCGCTGTGCCACATTTTCGAGCGCGCATGGACCTACTTCTGCCTCTACACCGGCATCCCGGTAGCGATCAACAACGATCCCAACCGCATACAGCAGACACTTCGCGAGCGGCATCCGACCTGCATGTGCTCCGTGCCCCGTTTCTGGGAGAAAGTCTACACTGTCATAGAAAGCAAGATGGCCGATATGAATCCCCTGCGCCGTTTCATAGCCCGCCGGGCACAGAAGGTAGGCCGCCGGCGCAACCTCGACTACGACCGTCTCGGACTCCGCGCGCCACGGCTTCTGGAACTGCGCTACAAGTTCTATGACCGCCTGGTGTTCACTCCCCTGCAGCGTGTGATCGGAGTGGAGCGCGGCAACATATTCCCGACCGCCGGCGCCCCTCTCTCGCCCGCGATAACTGAATTTTTCCATTGCTGCGGCATCAACGTGCTGATAGGCTACGGGCTCTCCGAAACCACCGCCACAGTGGCCTGCTTCCCGCGCGTCGGCTACGAAATCGGCACCGTGGGCACACCCATACCGCGGGTGCAGGTGAAGATCGGCCCCGAAAACGAGATACTCGTCAAAGGCCCCACCGTCATGACCGGCTACTACCGCAAGCC
>NZ_PUED01000105.1 GCF_003024925.1 Paramuribaculum intestinale | reverse complement strand
CGGCGTTGCCTCCGGCGGCTGTTAATCCCCCGCCCCCACGCCGACAGCAGCGGGGGAGCAGGCATCACTGGAGGCCGGCAGCGGTCGTAGACCGCAAACCTTTGGAAACCCCGCCATGACGGGCGAAGCTCGGCTTGGTGGGGACAGCAGCGAACCCATGCGCGGCATCTTCGTAGAAGAGCCGCAGGAACAGTCAAACAATACAACCCACATAACACCATTCATAGCATGAGCCGAGTCTGTTCATTACATCATATAGTGTTCAACACCTACCAGAGAGAGCGAACCATCACATTAAGTGAAAGACGGACTCTGTATGCATTCCTCCATTCTATAATTACAGCCAACAAATGCAAGACACTTAGAATTGGTGGAACTGATAATCACGTACATATTTTAATCGATCTGCATCCTACAAAAGCCCTATCATGGCTCGTGGGCGAACTAAAGAGATCGTCAAGTATATGGATGAAACAAAACAATGGCTTTTTGCGTTTTAACGGATGGGCACACGAATATTTTGCCAGCAGCATATCGACAACCGACAAAGACAGCGTCATACACTATATTCAAAATCAAGACCAGCATCATCAGAAAATCAGCTTTGAAGATGAAATAACAGATATCTGCCGAAAACTCGGATTTGAATGGAAATCGGAGTATTTCAAATAAGGCTGAAAACCTTTCCCTGCGGCTCTTCTACGAAGACACCGCGTGTTTCACCGACACACCCCACCAAGGCGAGCTACGCACGCCATGGCGGGGCTTACAGAAGTAAATTGGTCTACGACCAATCTCCCTATCATCATTAACTAATTCATATCAACAGGCTATGAGTAAACCCATCTAAGTATATCAAACCACATCTCTACCGAGCTCCAGATGGTATAATGAATCATCCACTCCTCAACGACGGACACCACTGACCAAAACATCCTTCACCACCCACCTGCAGCACAGTCAGTAGTGGAGGCCATGGCATCACTGGAGGCCAGCAGCGGTCGTAGACCGCAAAACCTTTGGAAACCCCGCCATGACGGGCGAAGCTCGGCTTGGTGGGGACAGCAAGACAACCGACAGCACAGGCAGCGGTCGTAGACCGCAAACCTTTGGAAACCCCGCCATGACGGGCGAAGCTCGGCTTCACGGGGACAGCAGCGAACCCATGCGCGGCATCTTCGTAGAAGAGCCGCAGAAACAGTGTTTATCAACAAAAAAACATACCCACATGCACTTTCAAGGACTGATTTTAGGCGCCGCCACATTTCTCATCATAGGCATATTCCATCCGATAGTCATCAAGGCCCACTACCGGTGGGGCACCGGCTGCTGGTGGGTGTTTCTTATACTCGGACTAATATGCACCGGCGCATCGCTGGCCATGGCCGACACAGTGTGGTCGGCACTGCTCGGAGTGACCGGTTTCTCCTCGTTCTGGACCATCAAGGAGATTTTCGAACAGGAACAGCGTGTGGAACGCGGATGGTTTCCGGCCAACCCGCGACGCCGCAAGCGGCAATAACCCTCCCCCTATCCTTATCCTGAGACATAGCGGCTTCATCCAGAGTCGTAAGAAATCGACATAAAAAAGGCAGGCGAACCTCCCGGTCAGCCTGCCGCACTATTTTTTAGTATGAAATATCGCCGGTGTTACCCGGCAATGAGTTTGATCACTGCGGGCGGGTAGCCTCCCAGCCCTCGTTCTGAGCCACGCCGAAACCGGCATTTACCTCATCGACGGGAATCGGAAGCACCAGATCGCCGAGAGTGACATTGTTTATACGCCACTTCACAGTCGGAGCCTGATAGGCTGTCAGACCGGTGGTCACATTCCAGCGGCGCAGATCCCACAGGCGATGACCCTCCTGGAACAGCTCGCGGGCGCGCTCATCGCGGATGAAGCTCATCAGCGCGGCCTCGTCCGAAGGCAGATCGGCCGTCGATGTGATATCGAGATTGCGCTTGGCCACCACCAGCAGAGCCCGGCGGGCGCCGTCGAGATCCTTGCCGGAGGCGCTGCGCAGCTTGGCCTCGGCCTCGATCAGGAACATCTCGGGAGCATTGATCAGATAGTTGGTGGCCTCGGCACAGTTGCCGCTCGCGGGCACGCCGAACTTGCCGCCGCCGAACCAGGGCACTGCGTCGCCGTAGGGCACTATCTGCGAACGCTTCTGGTCAGTCCAGTACCAGATGGCCGTGCGTATGTCATTCTCACCCATCAGTCCTACCAGATAGGGGCTGGGACCATAGCAGTAGGAGGTGAAGAGCGTGCCGCAGGAGTTGGCGCTCCAGTTGGTCTTCTCGTCGAGAGCCAGCGCAAGGAAGCTTTCGGTATTGGTGTTGTTACCGGCATAGAGAGCCTCGTAGGCCTCCGGATCGTAGGTCAGAGTAGAGATGCCCTTGGCTGCGAGAGCGTCGGCAGCTGCCTGTGCGGCACCGTCAAAGTCCTCGAGCATCAGCTTCACGCGCGCCATCAGACCCAGAGTCGAAGCCTTGCCGAAGGCAAAGAGCGAACGGCGGTCGCCCACCTCGTTGAATCCGGCCAGAGCCTTGTCGAGATCCGAGAGGATCTGGGCATAGCAGTCGCCGACAGTCGAACGGCTCACGGTCGTTCCCGGCTCTACGGGAGTATCCACGACTACCACGCCGGGAGTCGACGAATAGTCCTGGCCGTTGACCTTCACCTGATGACCGAACACGTTGGTCATCACGCTCATCGCATAGGCTCTTAGCGCGTGAGCCTCAGCCTTGGCGCGTATGAGGGTAGCCTTGTCCGCCTCGCTTGCCGACGGTATCTGCTCGTCGCAGGCCTGTATGATGCGGGCAGAGTTATCGACCACTTTGTAGCCGTAGGCCCAGATGTAGAGCATCGAATACTCCGTGTCGAGATAGTTGAACTGATACATCGCGTTCTGGTGGCTGTTCGAGCCGTTCCAGTAGGTGATGTCCGACGCTATGTCGGGGGTGACCGTAGCGTAGTTGCCGGCGAAATAATATTGGCTGAAACGGTAGTAGGTGCCGTTGAGAGCCAGCTCCACACGGTTGGCGTTGTCGAGGGCGCCCTCCATGTCGACAGCATCATAGATGTCGGTGTCGAGGAAACTGTCGCCGCACGAAGTCATCGTCATGGCCGCTACAGCTGCCACTCCGAGCGCCTTTGCAAATATATTTTTCATCTTGTTTAGCTTCTTGTTTTGTTAAAGGTTAGAAAGTCACCTGTACGCCGCCGGTGAAGGTGAACACCGCCGGATACTGCCATGCGATCTCGCCCGACGAGTATGTCTCGGGGTTGTAGCCCGTGAAGTCGCTTGCGGTCCAGGTGTGCACGTTGTCGAAGGTGGTGTAGACGCGCAGCTTCTGCACGAAGAACCGGCGAGTCAGTTTGGCAGGCACCGTATAGCCGAAGGTGATATTGCTCAGACGCAGGTAATTGCCGCTCATCAGCCAGCGGGTGGAGTTGGCCATGGTGTTGTAGGGGTCGCCATAGATATACTGCGGGTACTTGCCGCCCGGGTTCTCGGGAGTCCAGGAGTCGGTCACGACCTTCTCGAGCGGTGTGCGCATGTCCATGCCCCAGCCGGTGAACTTGTGACCCGAATCATACACTTTGCCGCCCAGACGGTAGTTGAACTGCATCGACGCGTCGAAGCCATAGGCATTGGCCGAGAAGCCGAATGCGCCGAACACTTTCGGGTCGGCCGAGCCTACATAGCGCTTGCCGGCCTCGAAATAGTTTTCGGTCACCTCGTCACCCTCGGTACCCTTGTAGTAGAGCGCCTTGCCGTTTTCGGGATTTACGCCCGCATACTCAGGCATGTAGAACTGACGGTAGGGACGTCCCTCTTCGATGATCGTATAGGTGCTTTCCACCGATCCGTCGGCGAGCTTGATCACCTCGTTGCGGTTCCATGTGATGTTGGCAAACACGTTTACGGCCACGTCGTTGGTGTAGAATGCCGTGCCATTGACACCGAATTCTATGCCGCGGTTGCGGATCTTGCCGATGTTCTTGTACCACGAACCGAGACCTGTAGTGTAGGAAAGTGGCACGGAATAGAGTGCGTCGGATGTGTCTTCGTTATAGAAGTCAAACGTGAAGTGGACGCGGTTGAGGAGCGACAGATCGAAGCCGACGTCAAACTTGCGCGATGTTTCCCACGACAGATCGGGATTTGCCACCTGCGAGGGCACCATGCCGGGCTTGCCGGCGTAGTTGAAGCCGAGACGATAGAATCCGCGGGCGGCGTATACCGAGCCGAGGCTCTGGTTGCCGACCGTACCGTAGCTTGCACGCAGTGCGGCGTTGGTCAGCAGACGGTTGCCCTTGAGCCACTCCTCCTGGGTCAGACGCCACTTGCCGCCGACCGACCAGAAGTTGCCCCAGCGCTTGTCGTTGCCGAATATCGAGCTGCCGTCGCGGCGGAACGATGCCGAGAGATAGTAGCGGTTGTCATAGCTGTAGTGGAAGTCGCCGAAGTAGGAGGCCAGACGGCTCTGCTCCTTGTAGTAGGAGCTGTCGCCCCACGATCCGGCGGTGCTCAGATCACGCATTCCGTCGCCGGCGAAGGGGAAGTCCTGGCCGGAATAGAACTCCTGCCAATAGGTGCGGCGCATCATCTCCTGACCGAGAAGCAGGTTGATCACATGCTTGTCGCCGAAGGTGTAGTCCCAACCGAGGGTATTGGTCCATGTAAGGGTCGTGGTGTTGGCGTTATACTGCTGGCCGAGGCCGTTGTAGTCCTGACCCTGCGGATTGGTGATGGCGCTCCAGTAGTTGTACTGGCGCTGACCCATGATGTTGACGCCGAAGTTGGTCTTGGCCCAGATGCCCTTGCCGAAGTCGACACGCAGCCAGGGATTGGCATTGATGGTCTGGTTGTTGATCTGATTGAGATCGCCCACCTTCGGATCCATCACTGCGAGAGGGTTGTAGGGCACGGGATTCCACTCCCACCGGCCGTCAACCTCCACGCGTATGGGATCGAACGGAGTCATGGAGCTGATGGCGCCGGTCATAGGAGCCGACATGCTGCCGTTGGTCGACTGCGAGGTCGACTGGTTGTCGGTGTAGCTGTACTGCGAGTTGAGTCCTACGGTGAGGAACTTGTACTTCGAGTCGAGGTTTACGCGTCCGGAGTAGCGGGTGTTGCTCGATCCGACGATCAGACCGTCGGTGCTATTGTAGCCGAGGCTCACATAGTAGTTGGTCTGGCCGACAGTGCCGTTGAACGCCAGATTGTAGTCCTGATAGTAAGGCTTGCGGGTGATGGCCTTTACCCAGTCGGTCGAGGTCTTGCCGTCCCAGCCGAAATACGTGTCGGTGAGATATTCGCGGGCTTCCTGCACATTGTCGAAATCGCCCGACGCCACGACGCCGCCACTTATGAGGTTCATCATCTGCTCCGAGTTGGCAAACTTCATGTTGTTGTTGGCAATCGACGAGAAGCCCTGACGGGTCTCGAAAGTGACACTCAGACGGGCCTGTCCGCCCTTCTTGGTGGTGATCACCACCACGCCGTTGGCCGCGCGCGATCCGTAGATGGCGGTGGCTGCGGCATCCTTGAGCACTGTCACGCTCTCGATGTCGGCAGGGTTGTAGGCCGCCATCGGGTCGAAATAGTTGTTGGAGTCATAAAGGTCGTCGTAGTCGGAGTTGACAGGCACGCCGTCGATCACGTAGAGAGGCTGCGAGGAGCTGCTGAGCGAGCCCATGCCGCGCACGTAGACCGAGCCCCACTGGCCGGGAGCCGAAGTGGAGTTGTTATACTGGAAGCCTGTCACGGTGCCTTCGAGCGACTTCACGAAGTTGGCGTCGCTCTTGCGGTCGACAACATCGCCGTCCACCACCGATGCAGCGCCGGTGAAGGCCGCCTTGCGGGTAGAGCCGTAGCCGGTCACGACCACTTCGTCGAGCATCTGCTCGTCGTTCTCCATCACGATTCGCACTTCAGGCTTCACGGCCACTTCGACCGGAAACATGCCCACGTAAGACACCGTCAGGCGCTTCACGTCGGCGGGCACCGTCAGACGGAAGTTGCCGTCGATATCGGTCTGTGTGCCGATCGAGGTGCCTTTGGCCTTGACTGTGGCTCCCACCACCGGCTCATCGTCGGCAGTGACTACCACGCCACGCACACTGACCGTCTGGGCCGATGCGCCGATAGCTATGGCTGCCACCATCATAAGTAATAAAAACAGCTTTTTCATACTTAAGAAAATGTGTAAATAAATAATATTGATTTATGTGTAATGACTTCAGGATCGCGCCGACTTCACATCGGAGCCTTCTATCAAAATCCTCGCAAAGATATATAGTATTATTTAATCTTAATTAACTTACCCCCCCCGTTTAACTTTATTTCACGTTTTTAACTATTTTGCCGACCTCATCGTCGGAATATCACATGCCGCACAACCTTGTCACATCGATCCGTTGCAGTGACTGAAAACAAGACGCCGCACCGGAAATCTATCCGGCACGGCGCCATTTAATTTACGACATGGGCAACTGTCAGAGCGGCCCGGACAACCGATGCCGCCGCGACACTCCCCTATGGATTTACCAGATGGTCACTCGCTCCTCTGCGGGACGATACATCGGCTGACCCTCAGTGATAGAGAACGCCTCGAAGAACGGCCCGATATTGCGGAGGGTGACATTCACGCGGTTCTTGCCGAGCGAATGCACGTCGCCCTGCGTGAGCGAACGCATCTCGGCCTCGCGGATGTTCTGTGCCCAGAGGTTGGCATAGTTGAGATAGAACACCTGGGCGGGCGTAAAGCCGTCGATCCTGGCGGTAGCCACATCCACTCCCTTCTGCTTCTGCGAGTTGAGGAAGGCTGTCATGGCCACGCGCAGACCGCCCTGGTCGGCGATGTTCTCACCGAGCGTATAGGCACCGTTGGCGTTAAGGCCGGGGAGCACCTCCACGGCGTCGAACTGCTTGACGAGCTTGTCGGTGAGCGCCTTAAATGCCTCGGCATCCTGAGGCTCCCACCAGTCGGTCATATTGCCTTTAGCGTCGAAGTGACGGCCCTGGTCGTCGAAGCCGTGGGTCATCTCGTGGCCGATCACCACGCCGATGCCGCCATAGTTCTCGGCATCGGACGAAGCCGGGTCGAAGAACGGTGCCTGCAGTATGGCTGCCGGGAACACAATCTCGTTGGCCAGCGGATTGTAGTAGGCGTTGACCGTCTGCGGAGTCATGCCCCACTCGGTGCGGTCAACCGGCTTGCCCCACTTCGAGAGCATGTCGCGGGTGTGCCACATGCTTACCTCGTGCATGTTGTCATAATAGCTCTTCTCCGGATCGATCTCCATGGAGCTGTAGTCTTTCCACTTGTCGGGATAACCGATCTTGACGGTGAAAGCGGCGAGCTTCTCGCGGGCGCGGGCCTTGGTGGCATCGCTCATCCATGTCAGCGAGTCGATGTGCTGGCCAAGGGCCGTGCGCAGGTTCTCCACAAGGCCGAGCATATACTGCTTCGACGACTCGGGAAAATACTTCTCTACATAGAGCTGACCTACGGCCTCGCCCATGGCGCCCTCGGTGGCGCTCAAGGCGCGTTTCCAGCGCGGACGCTGCTCCTGCGCTCCGCTGAGCACCTTGTAGAACTCAAACGAAGCGTCGGCAAACGCGTCGGAGAGATAGCCCGACGCACCCGAAACATATTTCCACAGATAATAGTCCTTGATCTGACGGTCGGTGAGCGTCGACATCAGAGCGTTGGCGCGCGCCATGCTCTTGGGGTCGGTCACGATAATGGTGTCGATCGGCGTGGCTATGTCCATGGTCTCGACAAAGAAGCGGTCCCAGGGCACTGCGGGATAGTCCTTCTTGAGCGACTCGAAGGAGCGGGGATTGTACATCGCCTGGATGTCGCGGCTCTCCTCGCGGGTCTTGGCGTCGCGGGCCATGGCCGTTTCGATCTCCATGACGGTGTTCATGATCCGGGCGGCGGTGTCGGCGCTGAAGCCGGCATTGGTCAGCTGGCTGCTGATAAGCTTCCTGTAGGCCTCGCGCACCTCGGTGTTGCGGGGATCATTCTCAAGATAGTAGTCGCGGTCGTTCAGACCCATCGAGCCGCCGGAGAGATACATGGCGTATTCGTCGGAGTTGACCATGTTCTCCATCGGGCCGGCGCCCATGAAGGGCGATCCGTACTCCTTCTGGAACCAGAGGAACAGGTCGGCCATACCCTCGTGGGGAGTGTTCTCGATCTTGTCGAGACCGGCGCGTATCGGAGCGGCGCCCTCGGCATTGCGGCGGGCGGAGTCCATGGCCTGGTTGTAGATGGTCGACACCTTGAAGGCAACGGTGCCCGGCTCGGGATTGGTGGCGGCCAGGCCGGTGATGATATCCTTCACACGCGCCTCCGAAGAGTCGTTGAGCACATTGAACTGGCCGTAGCGTGAATATTCGGCGGTAAGCGGATGAGCCTCCTGCCAGCGCTGGGTGACATGTTCGTAGAAGTCGGTGCCCGCCGGAATCGAGTCATTGATCAGATTCGCGTCGAGGCTTTTCAGATGCTCGCTTTTGGAGCAGCCTCCGAGAGCGAGCGCAGTGACAGCAGTCAAAGCGATAACGGTTTTTGGTTTAAGCATATCAAATGGTTAATTATAGGCTAAATAAATGGTGCAGGAACCGAAGGTCAGCGGCAGATGGCTCGCCGACTTCCACCCGCTCGCCTCAAGCAGCGCGCACATTTCGCGTCCCTGCGGCACAGCCGCGATGCTCTGCGGCAGATAGCTGTAGGCGTTGGAATCGCGGCTGACAAGACGCCCCAGAGCGGGCACTATGCCGCGGGTGTAAAGGCGGTAGAGCGGACCGGTGACCGGTCCGCGGGGAGTCGACAGCTCGATCACGCAAAGCATGCCCCCCGGACGCGTCACCCGCGCCATCTCGCGCATTCCCGCCGAAAGATCGGCGAAATTGCGCACTCCGAAGGCGGCTGTCACAGCGTCGAACGTGGCGTCGGCAAACGGCAGCCCCAGACAGTCGGCCGCCATAAGGCTTATCCCTGTCTCTTATACAAACTTGACGGCGCCGACGAGCGAACCAATTT
>NZ_PUED01000104.1 GCF_003024925.1 Paramuribaculum intestinale | reverse complement strand
TTGCGGCATAGTCCATCATGATGACACGATACATGTAGAAGTTGTTCGGATCCTTCGAGAGCACGCTGTTGGCCACCTCAAGGCTCTTGTCGTAGTCCTTTGCCGAATAAAGCAGACCGGCGTAGCGCTGCTCATCCTTCTGGAAGTGGTTGGGATTCTCAAGATACTTGCCATACTGCAGACATGCCGAACCGAACTGCGAGTTGTCGTAGTATTTCTCGGCAAGCTCACGCTGTGCCAGAGCCGAGTTAGGCTCGAGCTGATTGAGCTCCTCAAGCTTCTGGATCGCAAACTTGGGAGCCACGCGGAAGTATGTGTTGGCATACTTGACGTAAGCTTCGCGATTGACGATATTCTTGTTCTTGTCGGCCTCGATGGCAAGCTCGTAGAGCGATGCGGCGTTGCCCGGATCATCCATGGCTTTCATGTCGCCCTGCAGCATGAACACGGCGCTCTCGGTGTTTTTCGAGTCCTTGAGGGCCTTGTCGAGATACTTGTTGATCTCCTTGTCGTAGGCGACAGGGTCAACGTTGTAATAAGCACGGGCAACCGCTGCCATAAGGGCGGTGTTTTTCTTGTCGGTCTGCATGCCCTGCTTGAAGAAATCTTCGGCAGCACCCTTCTGGCCCTGCTTGAGAGCCACCTCGCCCAGACCGATATAGTTCATACCGTTGGCGGGATCGGCAGCCACGCCCTTGTCAAAATTGGCTTTGGCCGCGTTGAGATCATTGCCCTGAAAGTCGATCGCGCCGAGATAGTAGTAGCTTACTGACTTATTGGTCTGCGGATCATTGATGGTGTTTTCAAGAATGATCTTTGCGACATCAAGACGTCCGGCGTTGTAATTGTCAACGCCATCCTGGTAGCCGCCCTGGGCGGCTGCCGACAATGCCCCGCCGAGGAGCATCGCGAAAAGTAACTTCAGTTTCATTGACTTGGTTTATTACTGTTTTTTATATATCTGTTTGTTATACGTTTATTTTCGTTCGTAATGGCTGCCGTCAGTTGATATTGACCAGCGTGGGCTGAACAACTTTGGGCAGCACGCCGGTGGTCATCATGATCTTCTGGCCGTGGAAACCGGTGACGAATGAGTAGAATCCGTGGCTGATAGTGCCTCCCGTGGCCGTACACACCATGTAGATCTGGCGGTAGAGCGGATATGATCCGTCGAAGATATACAACTGATAGGGCATATAGGCCGTCACCTCGTCATTGCCGCGCACTTTGATCACCTTCACATCCTCGCTGAACCGCATATCGGCCGAATTGCTCACCGAATCGTTGCTCTGCACCGAAGCGGCAAACTCCTCGCGGCTCATCTCGCGGGTCTTCAGATCCGAACTGATCCAGCTCACGCCTATAATACCCACGGCATTTTTATTCTCACGCACGGCCTTGAACACGTCGGCGGGAGTCTTCTGAGCATAAACATTCGGGCCGAACTGACCGCCGTTGAGCAGCGAGTCGCGCATATACTGCACTGTCGACGATCCCTGATGGTCAAACACCACCTCTATCTTGCCGAGGTGATCATTGCCTGGCACCACCTGATTCCATTCAGTCAGTTGCCCCGACAGTATCTCGGCTATCTCAGGCTTGCTGAGCACCTGCACACGGTTTTGTGGATTGACTATAAGAGCCAGAGCATCCACGGCGATCATGCTCTGCCGGACCTGACGACCGTTGGACTTCAGGTAGTCGACCTCCTTCTGCGTCAGCGGACGGGTGAGGACACCAAGACGCGTATCGGCCGTCTTGCTGACATCGAGCAGACTGTCGATCACGGCATTCTGACTTATGTAGACCGGCATGATGCTTGCCTTGGGATAGATGTATTCAAACACGTCTATCTCCTGATTCATTATATTCTCGAAACTTGCATCACAGGCTATCTGCGCGATGCCCGACGACGCTGTGCTCTTCACCTCCTTGGCGCATGACGACACTGCCACGCCCAGAAGCAGAGCGGCTCCGAGAGATAACACTCCCGGAGTCAGTCGGCTGATGTATTTCATTATCGATATTGCTGATTTCACACGGACTGGATGAGATCTGTTGCGTCAATACGGCGAGTCGACTCCGGCAAACTGCCGGTAGGCACGCCAGATTCCATACACTATGAAGATGATGCCGCCCACCCAACGGATCCATTCCCAGCTTCCGTAAATGGGAGCGAAAAACCCGGTGAGGAACAATATTCCCACACCTATATAGACGATGATCATGACGATGCCGAATATGGCTCGCATCGTTTTCGGAGTGCCGGCAGGATTGTTGTTTGTGCTCATTTTCTTCTAATCGTTAAATTGTTAAACCTCACGCACTCCCGACCGACGCTGTTCACGCGTGCGCCAGAAGTCCGTTTTTATAGTTTTAACAAAGCCATGGCCGTTAAGTTCGCTCAGCGACGGTTCGCCTGACGGCGTATAACGGCATGACGTTGTAAAGATAAATATAATTTTTCAATCTGATATAAAGCAAGTCGAGATTAAACTCTGTTAACACGGATTTTGCCGACTTTTTTCTAATTTTGTAGCATAAAAAGCCAACACACACCTGAAACATGCACCAGCCACTTGCCGAACGCCTGCGTCCGCAGACACTTGATGAATATATCGGACAGACTCATCTTGTAGGCCCCGACTCAATAATCAGGCGCATGATCGAAACCGGACACGTCGCCTCGTTCATCCTATGGGGTCCTCCGGGAGTAGGCAAGACCACGCTTGCCAGGATCATAGCCAACACGGTCAAAGCCCCGTTCTTCACACTGTCGGCCGTCAGCTCGGGAGTAAAAGAGGTGCGCGAGGTCATTGACCGCTGCAAGCACGAGGCCTCAAGCATGTTTGCCACATCTCGGCCGGTGTTGTTTATCGACGAGATCCACCGTTTCAGCAAGTCACAACAGGACAGTCTGCTCGGTGCCGTGGAGAACGGCACCGTGACACTCATCGGAGCCACAACCGAAAACCCGTCGTTCGAAGTGATCCGCCCGCTTCTGTCGAGAGCGCAGGTCTACACGCTCAAACCGCTTGACGCCGCCGACCTCGACAGGCTGCTCCGCAGCGCAATAGAACGCGACGAAGTGCTCTCCACACGCAAGATCGACGTCAGACAGACCGACGCCTTGTTTCGCTTTTCAGGTGGCGACGCCCGCAAGCTGCTCAACATACTCGACCTGCTCGAACAGTCGACCCCCGCAGCCGAGCCGGTAGTGATCGACGACGCCACAGTCACCAGCCGTCTGCAGAGCAATCCGGCAGCCTACGACAAGGGCGGAGAGATGCACTACGACATCATTTCGGCATTCATCAAATCGGTGCGAGGATCTGATCCCGACGCAGCCATCTACTGGCTCGCCAGAATGATTGACGGCGGCGAAGAGCCTGAATTCATAGCCCGGCGACTGCTCATACTCGCCGCCGAAGACATAGGTCTGGCCAACCCCAATGCACTGCTGCTCGCCAACGCCACATTCGACGCCATCCACAAGATCGGCTGGCCCGAAGGACGGATACCGCTGGCCGAATGCACCATATATCTCGCCACATCGCCAAAAAGCAATTCGGCCTACATGGCCATAAACGCAGCCCTGCAGCATGTCGGCTCAACAGGCAACCAGCCTGTGCCTCTGCATCTGCGCAACGCGCCTACGTCGCTGATGAAAGATATGGGCTACGGCCACGACTACAAATATGCCCACGATTACCCCGGGCATTTCGTCCGCCAGCAATTCATGCCTGACACCATCGGACACCCTACATTCTGGAATCCGGCCGACAACGCCGCCGAGCAACGCGCCGCCGAACTTCAGCGGCAGCGATGGGGATCATCAGCCTCCACCGACTGATCTCAGAGCATGGCATGACCCGGGACCAGAACCGACAAAAACGCTGAGTCCGACAACTCCGCGACTCAGCCCGATTTTGCATAATCCATTAATAATCGCTATCTTTGCATTGTTAAATAACTCGCAAAAATTAGCGGCGAGTGGTTTTGAGATTTGCTCGAATGATTTTTGCTTGAAGACGAGGGTGCGTAGCGAGCTACACAACTGAGGATGAAAGCAAAAAAACGCCAGACAAAATCAAAAAAAATATAGCAGCAAACCACAGACTACTGACGGATTTAATAACATAAACTGTTTTTTAAGAGTTACTTATACGAAGCGTTTTGTAATCCTCATCGGAGGGCTGGATGCAGCTGGATAAGATGACCGGGTAAAACCTCGATTCTTACCGGCTTTTGTATTGTGTTTTTTCAATCCGATCAATTCTGCCAAGTGGCTCGTAAAAACGCCCGGACAGTCACGAAGCACTGCAGCGAGGCACGTGTTACTGATAAATTGGATAATGTAAACTGATTTCTGAGAGTTACTTATGAACCGCGACAATCTCGATTTCGGCAACGGCAATATAGCAAGCCTGTTCCGGACCATGTTTTTCCCGACGCTTATAGCAATGATGTTCAATTCGTTGCTCAATATCTGCGACGGCATGTTTGTGGGCCACGGCGTAGGTTCCGAAGGGCTCGCCGCCATCAACATCGTGGCTCCCATGTTTCTTGTCACCACCGGTATCGGACTGATGTTCGGTATCGGCGCGTCGGTTATAGCCTCCATACGTCTGGCCGAGGACAACGTTAAGGCCGCGCGCATAATAATGACGCAGGCATTCGCAGCCGGAGCTGTGATATTCGGCGTCATCATCACTCTGACAGCACTGTTCTTCCGACCGTTGTTATATCTGGCCGGATGCTCCGAGGCGCTCGAACCGCTCGCTACCGACTATCTGCTATGGCTGCTGCCGGGATTTTTCTTTTTCTACATACAGTGCGCCGGCATGATGCTCATAAGGCTCGACGGATCGCCGAAGACAGCCATGGCAATACAGATCACATCGGCCGCCCTCAACATATTTCTCGACTGGCTCATGGTATTTCCATTGGGCACGGGCATCGCCGGAGCTTCGATAGCCACATCCATCTCCTGCGTGGCAGGCGGCTGTCTGGTGATGATATATTTCATCAGATTTTCCACCACACTACGGTTCTACCGACTGAAACTGTCGGCCAAGTCATTGCGGCTGACCCTACGCAATGTAGGCTATATGGCCCGGATCGGCTTTGCGACATTCGTGACCGAGCTCGCGATCGGAGTGATGATCGTGACCGGCAATTATGTGTTCATGTCGCGGCTTGGTGAGGATGGTGTGGCCGCTTACTCTATCGGATGCTATCTTTTTCCTCTCATATTCTCCCTAAGCAACGCAGTCGCACAATCGGCCCAGCCGATCATAAGTTTCAATTACGGCGCCGGTCAGACCGGCAGGGTTGCCAAGACTCTCAGACTGTCACTCATAACCGGTACGATATGCGGCGCGGGCGTATCGTTGACCATGTGGCTTGCCGCTCCCCTGCTCGCCGCTATATTCCTTCCGACTGATACCACTGCATTCACCTATGCGGTCCACGGCCTTCCGCTGTTCGGGCTGAGCGCGGTGCTGTTTTCACTCAATATCGTGATGATCGGTTACTATCAGAGCATCGAGAAAGCCGGACGGTCGACGCTCTACACCGTTATGCGCGGCATCATATATCTCATCCCCGCCTTTATCATTCTTCCGCAAGCCATTGGCAACGACGGGCTGTGGATTGCCATTCCCATGGCCGAACTACTGACGCTTCTGACCATCGCCCTCACCTACCGCCGGTGACAACCTGCGCCGCTCGAAAAAACGGCAGGTAGCTACCCCGTAGAGCAACGCCCCGACCAACTGAGCTAACGCCGTGACGCCAAATGCCGCTGCATAGCTCATATACTGTGCCAGAAATCCGCCGAGCAGTATTCCGAGCCCCATACCGGCATCCCACGAAATCAGTATCGAGGAATTGGCCGTGCCACGCTGATCGTGGCGCGCAACGCCTATGAACATATTGAGCATGGCCGGATACATCTGTCCGTTGCCCAGACCTATAAGCAGAGCCGACAGGTAGTAGCCCCACTCACCCGCTCCTGACGCGAACAAAACAAACCCAAGACTGGAGAAGATTACGCCACGCAGTCCGCTACGGGCTATCTCGCCGCGCCTCAGAGAGCGCGATCCGATCAGACGGGCACACACAAGCCCTACGGCCAGAATCATGAAAAACAAGCCGGTGCCGTCGGTAATGCCCAGCTCCTCTTGCCCGTAGATGGCCACATAATTGCTCATCACACCCCAGCAGAGTCCGAACAGACAGATGTTAACCGCCATCAGCCACGCACGCCCAAGAAAGAAGTGGTCAAGGCTCAGCTTCGGCCTACCGATCACTCTGCGCCGCTCCGGCAACCTGACACGCGACGAACTGACAAATCCGGCCAACGCAATGACGAGAGCGAGCCAGAAAAGCAGATCGAAGCGACCTGTGGCATGATATATCCATATACCTACCGACGGAGCTATGGCCATGGCCAGATTATTGCTCAGACCATAATAGCCGATCCCCTCGTTGCGGCGCGACGCGGGGAGCACGTCGATAGCCACGGTGGAGTTGGCCACTGTGGCCGCACCGAAAGGGAGTCCGTGTAGCGTGCGCACTATTGCAAACATCAACAGCGTTCCGGCTCCGACGTAGCCGGCAAACATGATGAAGAACACGAAAAAACACAGCGTCAGCACCCTCTTGCGGTCGAACGTGTCGACTATGAATCCGCTGAAAGGACGCACAAGCAGCGTGGCCACAACATAGCCCGACAGGACTATGCCTATCATGTGCTTGTCGGCGGCAAACTGTGCGTCGAGGTAGATCGGCAACAGGGGTGTAAGAATATAGAAGGCGAAGAAGAGCATGAAATTGCTCGTCATCACCTTCCAGTATTCGCGGTTCCAGAGTTTATCGTCACTCATGGTCGTCGTATGCAGGCCTGTGTCAGATCATCGGCCGGAGTACATGTCGTCATAATACTTCTCATATTCACCCGAAGTAATGTAATCCATCCACTCCTGATTGTCGAGATACCACTTCACGGTTTTCTCTATGCCCTCTTCAAACTGCAACGAGGGTTCCCATCCGAGTTCACGCTGGAGTTTGCGCGAGTCGATGGCATAGCGGAGGTCGTGTCCGGCGCGGTCAGTCACATACGTGATCAGGCTGTCGCTGTGACCTTCGGGATTACCGAGCAGACGGTCGACCGTGCGGATGATCACGCGTATGAGGTCAATGTTTTTCCATTCGTTGAATCCGCCGATATTATATGTGTCGGCCACACGTCCCTTGTGGAATATCAGATCGATGGCGCGGGCATGGTCCTCGACAAAAAGCCAATCGCGCACGTTCTCTCCCTTGCCATAGACCGGAAGCGGCTTGCGGTGACGGATATTGTTGATAAACAGCGGTATGAGTTTTTCAGGGAACTGATATGGCCCGTAGTTGTTCGAGCAGTTGGTGACGAGTGTAGGCATGCCGTATGTATCGTGGTAAGCACGCACGAAATGGTCGCTCGAAGCCTTGGAAGCCGAATAGGGAGAGTGGGGATTGTATTTTGTCTCCTCAAGGAAAAACTCGGTGCCGAAGGCCAGATGATGCTCGGCCGACGAAGCGGTGGTGGTAAAGGGCGACTGTATGCCCTCGGGGGCGGTCAGCTCAAGCGCGCCATACACCTCGTCGGTGGAGATATGATAGAACAGCTTGCCATTATAGCCGCCGGGAGTCGACTCCCAGTAGATCTTGGCTGCCTGAAGCAGCGACAGGGTACCCATGACATTGGTACGGGCAAACGTGAACGGATCCTTGATCGAACGGTCGACGTGACTCTCGGCTGCAAGATGTATTATGCCGTCGACATCATACTCTTTCATGACTTCGAGCATGCGGTCGAAGTCGCAGATGTCGGCCTTGACAAACACATAGTTGGGCATATTCTCCACGTCCTTGAGATTGGCGAGATTGCCCGCGTATGTCAACTTGTCGATATTGACGATCCTGTAGTCGGGATATTTGTTCACAAAAAGCCTTACCACATGGCTGCCGATAAAACCGGCGCCACCGGTTATCATGATATTCTTCCTGTAGTTCATATTTGATCGGTATTCTTTAAGTTTGCGACGCATTTTTTCAGAGAATCCACCCAGTAGGGTATCTCCTGACAGAACACGCGCTTGAATTTTGTCTTGTCGAGAACTGAATAAGAGGGACGCACCACTTTGGACGGGAACTCGTCGGAGTGACACGGATCGATCCGGCACGATGAAGCGCCGGCCTCGGCGGCTATCATCTTGGTGAAATCATACCATGAGCACACACCTTCGTTGGAATAATGATATACACCCTCATTGCCGTCGATCATCCGACGCTCTATGATGGCAAACAGAGCGTCGGCCAGCTCCTGGGCGTATGTGGGCGTTCCGCACTGGTCGAACACCACCTTGAGCTGCGGACGAGTAGCGGTAAGTTCCATCATTGTCTTGACAAAATTACGCCCATACTCACTGTAGAGCCATGCCGTGCGAACCACAATCGCCCGGCAGCCTGAAGCCTCTATTTTCTGCTCGCCATGCATCTTGGTGACGCCATACACTCCTGTGGGCGACATAGGCTCATCTTCATTGCGCGGCGTGTTTCCGGCGCCGCCGCCAAACACATAGTCAGTGGATATGTGTATCAGCACAGCTCCGGCCTTTTTGGCCGCGCGGGCAAGAATGCCCGCCGCTGTGGCGTTGAGCCGCTCGGCGATATCGGGCTGCTCCTCGGCGCGGTCGACATTGGTATATGCCGCGCAGTTGACTATGACGTCGACACCATTGTCGGAAACCATCCGCTCGACGGCCGCGGCATCGGTGATGTCAAGCTCGGCTACGTCGGTGAATATATATCGGTCGGCACTTGATGCGGACGCCTTGCGCAGACTCGTCCCCAACTGGCCGTTAGCTCCGGTCACGAGAATATTCATATCGTTTTGTATGGATTATTTTTGCAAATATAATGCCTATTTCATCCAGAAACAAATTTCTATCGTCATATCTCACATTATTTACACGGCTCTTTCATTTAAGATTTCGTCTCATTCTCGACAAATGTGTTATTTTATAGCGAGAGCAGTACGGGCGGAGAGGCTTTAACCTCTGATTTTCAAGAAAATAAGTGTAATGAAAATTTGGCC
>NZ_PUED01000103.1 GCF_003024925.1 Paramuribaculum intestinale | reverse complement strand
CTAATGGTGCCTCAAAGAGAATCTCCAGTGGTACATGGGCATGGGATTATATATATAGTTATCTTTTAGAGTACTATTTGGGAGAAAAGAAGAGTCCCGATGGAATAATGGATTATGCGTTAAGTGTAATTCAATACTCTGACACGGGATTTTTTGACAGCCTCCATAGTACTCGGACCAATATTAATTCGTTTTCAACAGAAGAAGAATCCGCTTCAAAACTTTTGTTTCTAATTGAAGTAAAACCTCAAACCAGTCCATGGTGGTGGGATACTAAAGCAATAATTAATAGTAAGGAATATGCCTCCAGCAATCATACGTTTTCAATAAGGCATGAAGGTGACAGTATTATTGGGCTTTATTCAGTTCCTATTGAATTGTTCATGGATGAGGATTCGGCAATATCTGTATTAACTGATTTTTGCTCATTCTGCCATGATAATAATATTGCGAACTTACTGATTCACTAAGACAAAGCCGCTATCATACTGATAATCCAAATATGCAATGGATAGAAGGCGTAGAAGCTATACTTGGCGGCTGCGCCTTTTATGCAGCCTCGGGTGCCGTCGTAGAGGAATATGATGGCTGACGAAAGGATTGCTCCGGTCAGTCCATATGCTGCCATGATGGGGAAGGTGAAGATGACCTGACGGAGTGACTGGGCCGGAAAACTGACCCTGTTGCGGGGTTGCCACGGCTCGATGGTCTGACGGCGAAGTATGTAAAATATAGTGATCATAACCACTCCCTGCCATTCATAATCAGTACCGGCCAGCCATGCCAATGATGCCACAAGCATTACTGACACAAAACATATAGGACCGTGTTCGCACAGTCGGTCAAAAGCAGCGAGTGCCACGACACCAAGGGCGAGTGTGAACATGACGTTGTGGGTGCCGTCGGCTCCATTAAGCAGATACCATGGCAGTTCGCTTATGACTGCGAAGCCAAGGATAGTCAGGAGATAACGTAGGCGGTTACGGGTATTCGCAAATCCTTCGGCTATAAGGAAAGCGAATAGCGGGAACGCCATTCTACCGAAGCATCGCATCATATCGTATGCCGGAGTACCATGCTCCATGAGATAGTAGGCGCAATGGTCAGCCAGCATCGAGAGGACGGCTATGACTTTCAGTGCGCTGCCGCTCAATCTGAGCGACAGCGGTACTGAAAATGGTATGGGGTTGGTGGTTATTGTTTTCATGTTCCAGATGAATTATCCTTTTCCTGCGAGGACTCGGATTATCTCCTCGACCTCTTGATTGACACGTTTGAAGTTACGATTGAGCATGATTTCCTTCTCGCGCTCGTCCTTGAACTCATAGATTTTGGGCAGTTCCACATAATGCGCTTCCTCGTCGTGAATTTGCTTCATGTCGAAGTTCGTCTTGCAGAAGTACTTCGTGGTCTTGAACTCCTCCGACTGCTCGATGTCGAAGTGGCTCATCATGCTCTTGTCGGTTGCGGTAAAGTCACGCGCCGCCTGACCCGCGAGCCAGCCTGTTGCCATGTCTGCAATCTTCGCCGCCGGAACGAGGAAATCGAGTCGTTCGGATATTTGTGTAGATACCTTTGAATCGTTGATGGTTATCGAGGTCGAGGTCTGCTTCGCCTTTCCGAAAACATCGTTCTGCGCCCATTCGAGGGTCTCCTTGTTTCGGGCGGCTCCCATGAAGATATTGCCGCAGGTGGTTATAATCTTCTGCATACCCACCTTACCGTAATCGGCCTCCAACTGAGGAAGCTCCTGAAACCCGAGAGTCACAGCAACCTTGTTGCTTCGGGCTGTTCCGATAAGTCGGTCTATCTTGTGGAAGTACAGCGTCGGAAGTTCGTCGACGATGATGCTGACCGGAATATTTCCCTTGGAATTGACACGTGTAATCAGTCGGTTGAGTACAAGGGCATTCAGCGAACCGATTACCTGCTCCTTCTCCGGGTCGTTGGCGATGATGAGATAGCTCGGATTCTCCGGGTCGGAGATTTTGAGGTCGAAATCATCACCGGTAAACACCCAATAGGCTTCCGGAGACACGAGTCTGGCGGCATTGACACGGAGAGTACCCACCATACCTTCAAGCTGGTCGTTAGCCTTGTTCTCGAAGGCGGACTTGAAAGGAGCCATGAGCGAGGCAATCTTGTCGTCCTGCATCAGAATATCGAAAATCTCCTTGTAGCCGTGTCCGAGGAATGAAAGGACGTGCGGCATATCGGAATATTCACCGGTGATGGTATCCGGCTCCACCTCGTTGCCATGCTCGTCCTCATACCAGCAACGGTCAATCCTGACAGTCTCACCGGTCCGCTTGGTATAGGAATAGCCGTTAAGGTCAACGAACATCCCGTCCTCGTCAATCGAATGGTTGCGGCTCTGGTCATCTATGAAGTCGAGCACGACCTCGCCCTTGTCATCGATGGCGTTGTAGTCGAACCAGTTGCGTATGACAATCTCTAACTTCTTTCCCTCGTAGGCGATAAAGCGTTTCAGCTTTTTACCGTCCTTGAAACCCGTCGGGTGCAGGTTTACAAAGAAATATATGATTGCCGCGAGGAAGTTCTCGGCAGAATTAGTGAAGAACGCCTCCGAGCCGCCTTTCTTCTCTCCGCCACCCTTGTTAAGCGAGGCAAGCAGTGTCGCCGCAGTCTCCGAAGCAGCCGCAAGGTCAGGGATATACTTCCGCTGGATAGGATTGATGCGGTTGGAATACTCTACATCAGTGAAGTTCACGATACGGAAACCGCAGTTATTCGGCAACTTGCCGTTCCTCTTGTTCTTGCAATACTGATAGAATAGAGTCTTTGCCAAGGTCGGAAACTTGTAGTCATACACCATCATCGCAAAACCTTTTGCGCTATGCTGGCGGATGAACGGGTCTATGATACCGAAAGACTTGCCGGAACCCGGTGTGCCGAGTACAATAGTCGCGCGAAACGGATTCGTGATATTTATGAAACCATTGTGCATCTTGCGTTTATAGTAGTATATCATCGGGATATTCACCGAGTAGGGATTCTCAACTTTCTTTTCCGATTGCTGGAACGACTCGTTCTCGAAGTTGAAACGGTCCTCGCCGACACGGTGGTTGTAATACTTGGCGATTCCGTCAAGTCCTTGATGGACGAGCATCGTTCCGGCTATCGAGCAGAAGGCATATATTATGCGGTTTGCCGGGAAGCCCATCATCTCCATACCGAGGGGTACGCCGTGGAATATGAAGCACCGCCCGACAAGGGTCAGACCCGCGAGGACTGGATAGATGACCATAGTCTTGACGTTGAACTTCAACGCCTTTTTTGCCTTGGTTCCGATGCAGACCACACAGATGCAGACAAGCTCGATCATCTTGCAGCCTGCCACGGAGTTGAACACCTTGAAACGTCCGAGCAGGTCGAGGATGAACTGCGTGATGCGGTTGTCTGCCGTAATCGGCAGATTCATCACAATCTCTATTATGAGGAACACATAGATGCAGCTACGGAAGTAGTTGTACATCTGCTGCTGTTCACGGGTTTCTTCAAAAGCCATAGCCTAAATTTTGTTACAATGGGATTTTCAGACCTATGAGCAGACCGTTCCGGAACGTATCGCCGTGCAGGAAGTTGACGTTGTTCTTCTGGATCAGCGAGAACTCCCAACCGTTCTGGAAGACATAATTGTATTCAAAACCGGCTTCCGCGCCGAGGAAGAACTTTCGTTCTACGGCTCCGAACTGCGGCCCGAAACGAAAGCGTAACATGCCGTTCTTATATCGGGCAAGACGATGCTTGTAGAGGATGCCGCCATCCCAGTAGTATCTTTTCCAGAACTCACCGGGGGACGTGCGCCAGTGGTTGCCGATTTCACCGAACACTTCCACCGCGTTGCCGTAGGAAAACGAGTGTTCATAGCCGATGGTAGCGTTGAGCGTTGAAGGGGAAAGGAATCCGGTATTGACGGTCAGTTTTCCCTGGGCGTATGCGCCAGCCGATACGACGGCGCATATGAGAGCGAGGATTATCTTCTTCATAGTGGCGGGTTATTTATAGATGTGGGGCTGATAGCCATAAGGAATCTTTTTGAGTATGTCGGAGTCAAAGCCGTCGGCATTGAGAATGTCCTCATACTCGATTGTAAGCGTGATGACGCGGCCGCTTATCTGGTTCTCCGAAATTTCGAGGCGAAGCACCTTCTCGTCAGGGAAAGTCAGCTTCGGCAGGACGAGCACATTACGGTAATGCTTTTTGAAGCGTTTGGCGAGATTTAGCGAATAGGCCGGTGTCAGCTCGATAGTCTGTGAGTTGGTTGCCTTGACCTCCTTCTTGTCGGTCAGCTTGACACGCAGTTCCTCTATGTCGTAAGGAATCTTCGTCTTGTTCTGCAGCGAATAGTCGATGAAGAAGTAGTCGCCGATTGAGTAGATGTTGTTGATTACTGCCTTCATGCCATGCTTGGATGACACCACCTGATTATATTTGCGACTGCTGCCATAGACAGCCCAGGCGTAACGCGCCATCTCCGATTCCGGCATCGACACCTCAGGGTTGATGTAGGACTGCATATTGCGGTAAGGCACGTTGTGGATCGATGCGGCCCGGGAGGGGGACGAGACGAAAACCACATCATACTGTGCCATGTGTCGCTCACCGATGAGTGTAAGCGTGGCAAGCAGCTCATTCTCACGGAACGGCTGCGAATCCGCCTCCATGTCATCCGGGGAGAGCGGCTTGATGCGGACGATGTTGTCGGCGCACTGGTTGCCGACAATCTTAGTGGTCGAAATATCGACAAGCCTGATGTTCTCCGGCATGACGATATGTGTGGTCACGTCAGGATTGACGTAGATTTTCTCCTTGAATGTGGTCTGGGCAGATACGCCTCCGACAATGCCGACGGCACAGAGGATGGCAGTGAGAATCTTCGATTTCATATTGGGTGTGTTAAATGATTATACTAATTGTATGTTCTGTTATTAGTAATATAGTTTACCTATTTATGCGCTTATCTCGCTTTGTCAGAATTGATGAGATAAACGATTGTGTTATACTTGATTTTCGCCTTGTTCTTGCGGATGTTTGCCGATACGGCGGAAGTCGCGGAATTGTACATATTCTGCAAGGCTTGAAGCGCGATGGCCTCGCCGGATATGCCGGAACCATAGCCGCTTTCCGACTCGAAGCTGATGTTCTGCTGGACGGTGTTGGCACCGGCCTCTTTCATGAAGTCGCGGAAGGCTGATTCAGGTACGTAGAAACCCTCCATGCCGTCATTGTCGAATACCGAGAGGTTGACGCTGATGAATTTGCCGCCTATAAGGATGCTTGTGATAGTTGCTCGTACACGCTGCTGTCCGAAGCCTGTGACAGTACCGTAGAGATACGTTCCCTTCTTCAATCGGGTACCACTTACAGTCACGTCGTCAAGGAGTTTGAAACGGAGGCGAGTCCCCTCATGCGCCTTGGTGGTTTTGTCAATCATGGCACGTATGAGGGTGGCATCGGCTGATTCGGATTCAGTACCGACAGTGTTGAACTTCTCGGCATTTGTATCTTGTGACTTGATAACGAGCTTTGGGCGGTTGCGCTCCTTTTCCTCACGCTTTGCCTGAGCGATTGAATCGGCTCGCTGCTTTTTCAATTTCTCTTCCTCGTCATCCTGACCGAAGCCGAGACCTGTCTCGATAGCCTTTTGGCGTTCAAAGCTCCGGCGTTGAATCTCCTCCAGCTCTGAGGCAAAATCATCTCTTGAAGAGCCATTGCCGCCATAGGAATTTGAATACGGGTCATCGTAGGCATAGGAGTTGATATGACGCCGGGATTCGGCGAGAGAACGTTCCAGCTCCTCCATCTCCCGTTGCTGACGGATTCGCTCGGCTTCTGCGGCATCGAGACGGTTCAGCTCCTCCTCGGTATAGCCGTGGTCGAGCTTCTCGTTTTCCTCCTTATCCTCACCAATGCCGCCCACTGCGGTAAAGGCATCCTCGTCATCGAAGCGACGCGACATCTCGAACAGTTTGCTGCCGGCCTCCTCGGCCTTGGCTTCGGGGAGAGTGGTGTTGATGCGGTCTGTCGCCACCTGCTCCTTCTCATCGTCACCACCGTCGGAGAAGGTCTGCATGACAAAGTATACCAGACAGCACAGCGGTATGAATATCACCACCGGAAAGATATACTTGGGGTGTTTGAAATTGATTTTAGTCATTGGTATCGTTCTGTTTAAGTGATTTGGCGATGTTTTCGAGACTGTTGTATCTCTTGATTATGCCGATGGAATCAGCGTGGGATTTGACCGGGATACGGATCATGGAGTCGAGTTCCTGCCTTATGCTCTGACCCTGCGAGGTTAGTTCGAGTATAGTCTTCCGGTGGGCCTCCTTGTTTGCCTGAATGGTACGGAAGCCGTTGAATATAGGCTCGACGTTGGCTATTCTCGCAAGTTCCGGATTGTTCATTTCAGCCCTTGCCCCTGTGAATGCGACATCCACCAACAATACCATGAGCAATGTGCCGACCACATAGCCAAAAGTCTTTTTCGGGTTCTTCGTGGCCCATGAGTTTGCGAGACGGATTCGCGCTGCGATTCGCCATCGGGTTCCGACGGCATTCATTCTCGGCTTCAGCCAACCGCAGACAGCCTGATGCGTCTTAATGCGGTTGTCTTTGATTGTCTTATTTATTGATTTCATAGTGAAGTGGTTAGTAGCCCAAATCCTTATTTTCTATTGTCCTCCAGCCTGTAATCATCAGTCCATGGGGGTTGTTCTCCGTTCGTGGGACATTCTCGATGTAGCCGGAAGTCACCATTGAGCGTTTCAAATCACGGGTTCGCCTCTTGATCAACTGAGTGCCGTAGTAGGTGAACTTCCGTTCATGTTCGTCAAAGTTGATTGAATCGCAGATGATTGTGCAGACTGCCGATGAAGAGATTATATCCGAGTAGAATCCGTTCTCGTCCATAGCCTGCTTCTGCTTCAACGCGGTTCCGTCAGCCATATACATAGCCTTTCCGACAGTCCACTTGATATAGTCGTTGTCTGGAGGGAGGTTGAAAAAGTACTGATGGAACAGTTGGATATGCGCACGTGCTTCCATTGTGAAGTTGGCTTCGAGCTGGGCGCGTTGGGCGAGGAAAGGAATGTCGCCGTCAAGGACATATATCTGTTGGCGCTCCTCGGTGACGAGGGCGATGCAACGCCAAAGAGTGAAGCCGCATATCAGGACGCAGCCCCCGACTGCGGCAAGCACCGTGAGGAGTGCCAGCCGTGTCTTCTGTGCTAATGATTGTATGAGCATATTCTGAAGTTGTTATTGTTCGGGATTGCCGAAGTTCTTATGTTTTAGATTGTTCTCGCCGATAGTTCCGAGTGTTCCGGCTACGCTGCTTGCACCACCTGCCACCATAGATGTGGCTGTGACTGCGGCGGACCCGGCTGTCATTGCAGCTCCCATCGCGAATGCGCCTGACGAACCTGCGACACCGCTGCTAACACCTCCGGGGATGAGCCATGAAGCGACTTCCGGAACATAGCGTATTATATATGCGCCGACTAGCATACCCATAGCGTACATACAGTTGGAGCCTATGCCCTGAAGGCCCAATGCCCCGATCTGCGACCATGAGTTGACCGAGCCGTTGAGCAGATGCTCGTAGGCGATTATATCCTGCTGGAGATTGTAGAGGAGAATGAAGTCGATGTAGTACAGGCACATATATGTGATGAACCCCCATAGGGTCAAAGAGAGATACTTCGACATCCACTGGCTCCATGCGGAGTTCCAAGGCGGAGCGAGCGACATGGCGAACATTATCGGACAGAATATAGCCATGATAGCGAGAAATATCCTCTGTGCCACCAATATACCGTAGTACGACATCTGGAAAATCAGTTCACCGACAAATCTGATCACGTCGTTAATCCACTCGCTGACCTTGGTCTCTGCGGCGACTGCGGCACGCTGGGCATAGTTGTTGATGGTATTGCCGAGATTCTCCACATTGTAGATGAGCTTGTCCCACCAGTTGGCATCCTCGCCAATGGCGGCCACCTGCTGCGCCGTGGCGATGGAGTCCTGCACGGCACGTAGCCTTTCGAGATACTGACCCTGCTTCTGCGCCACCTTCAACTCGAAAGCCGCCACCTCCTTGTTCTTGGACTTCGCCATAGCCTTTGTTGTAGCCTCCAGCCCCTTGCCCGGGGTCTGCAACGCGGAACAGATATATGAAGAGCATGAAATGCATATAGAGATACCGACAATGCGAAGCAGCTTCATCACGTCCATGCCACGTCTGCCGAGCATCATCATCCAACACTCGTATGAGCCGACACAAAGTGCCAGCAACAGTCCGATAATCCGTGCGAGGCTCACGGCATCGCCGAGAACCGCCACATTCGGGAACGTCTCCATAGCGACAAGAAGTTTGTCGAGGCTGTCATCGATGGAGGGAAGCCCCATGGTACAAAGAATAGAAAGTAAAGTCATATATATCCTGATAATAAGTTTAATAATGTGTGGCGGCTACGGCGCAAAGGTGTGCGGTACGGTTTACCAGCTCCTCCATCTTTGTCTTGGCATTCTCGTAAGCCTGACGGCGTTTGGCGTTTTCAAGCTCGTAGCCCGGGCCGGTCTTATGGATATAAGCGATGTCTGCGCACAGCACTTCATTCAGCCGGGAAATCTCGTTCACCTGATACTCCAGTGCACCGTTGCTTTTGTTCATGCAGTAGAGAAGCCCATCGGTGATGCAGTCCTGCATACGGTTGAACTCATCCTTGTAGGAAACGTATGTGACATCGACGATACGGTCGGCCTCTCTCGCAAGTTCCTCCTTGTAAAGTTCCTCGATCTGGGCACGTTCCTTCTCGACCTGACTGACCTTCTGCCGCTGTGTCTCTTCGGCGGTTATGCGCACAGGCATGATGCGCTTGACATTTGATTTCTCCTCCTTGAAGCGGACACGGTAGCCGGACTTGAACCCCGCCCATTTCCAGTACATTTCAGCACCCGAATAATTCTTGTGCAGAAAGTAGTAGTACCAGTCGGGGGCGAAATCCCACGGGCCGTTCTCCATCGACCTCCATTGCTTGAACTTCTGGTCATCATGCACGACCCTTTGGGCTGAAAGAGCTTGAGGCATCCCCATGAGGGCTGTACAAAACATAATTGCGATAATTGTCTTAGTTCCCATATCCTTTGTTCCAGTTGTTGATTACGATGTTTACGATTTCATCCTTAACCTCCGAGGTAAGGATTTCCCAGATGTAGTCAGGCTTCCAACCGCATTCTGTCACGAGATAACAGTAGAGATTGGCGTTGTCGATGATGTACCGGGCGCGGTCGATGGAGGTTTTGAGAGTCATCACAAGGT
>NZ_PUED01000102.1 GCF_003024925.1 Paramuribaculum intestinale | reverse complement strand
TCATTGATCTTTAGCATGTCCTCGAAATCATCCAATGCTTTATATCTCACATTAGCCACTAGTTGACGTCGGTCATATTCTGCTATGACCAAATCTTTGATTTCTTTGAATGTCATAAGTTTCCAAATTAGATTTTAATAAGTCTATAGTTGTTGGAAGTACGTTTATGTAAAGCACAATATTTTCCAAGACAACGGAGTGCTGTTGGGGCAGAAAGTAATACCGCAATAAAAAAGAGCGATCTTTCGACTGCTCTTTCCGACTGGGCGAAACCGATCCCTAAAATCGTTGCTCGCGCAAGCGAAGTATTTCCTTACGGCAATCTCGGCTGCACTCGGCATAGCCGGAGCAAGCTCCGCTCTGCACTCGTTGGCACGAGATTTCTTTCAAGGGAAACTACCCTTTGTGTTTGTAAAGATAGTAAATATTTTGTTCATCACAAAATTCCAACACTATATTCCGTCAAAAAGTTTACGCAGGTTCACGGCTCTTTCATTTAAGATCGGCCGAAGTTTACAGAAATAGTGGTATTTTATAGCGAAAATGTCTACCTTTGCACATAGCGATGCCGAAGCACCGCCTTCGGTGTTTCTTTATCATAAGATTTTAATTTTAAAAGAGGCGGAGTGGCCGTGAAGGCTCTTCCGCCTCGATTTTCGCTACGCGAAAATACGCATTATTTGCTTGATATGCAACATTTTCGACTTAACATATATTAAAAAGAAACATCGTTTTTACCCTACGGGCAGCATCATGGACAGACTGGTTGATTTTGCCTCGTCAGTGCCCGATTTCCGCAGAACAGGCAAAGGAAACCACCGTCACAGACTCCGTGATATCATAATGCTGATGGTACTTGGCCGTGCCTCTGGATTTGTCGGCCGTGCCGATATAATTGCTTTCGGCAAACACAATATCAAAAGGTTCCGCAAAATGGGGATGTTGAAAAATGGGGTGCCGTCCGAAGCGACCCTTTGCCGAGTGGATAACGGCATCAATGACTGCGCCATGGCCGACAGGATGCAGGAATTTGTCGAAGTGTTTCATGCCCAGTTGCGAAGCCGATCCTGGCGGGAGATAATCTGTGTTGACGGCAAGGCCGAGCGAGGCACAGTTCTGGCGAACGGGCGAAATCCTGATATCGTGTCGGCTTACTCGTTCAACACAGGCATAACGCTGGCTACAGAGGCCTGTCAGGAGAAAAGCAATGAAATAAAGGCAGTCCCACAGCTTATCGACAAACTCAATATTGCCGGAAAGATTGTGACAGCCGACGCCATGGCCATGCAAAAGGACATCATAGACAGGATAAGTGGTAAAGGTGCGGATTTTCTCATTGAGCTCAAGGCCAACCAGCCTTCGCTGCGTTACGGAGTGGAAGACAGACTCAAAGAGTATAAGCCGCTACATTCTTATACGGAAGGTCCCAAACTCGGTCATGGAAGAATCGAGACAAGAACATACAACATATATGACGGACTCGAAATTATTGCCGACAAGGAGAAATGGGGCGGAAACATGACGATTATAGAGTACGAGGCCGAGACCGTCAGAAAGACGACCGCAAAACATACACGTGAAAAGCGTCTGTATGTGAGCAGTCTGCCGGCAGACACTCCTTTCCTGGGTTCCATTGTGCGCCATCACTGGTCGATAGAAAGTATGCATTGGGGACTGGATGTAAATCTGCTGCAAGACAAGGTGAAGCGCAAGTCGGCAAAGGCCGCCCGCAACCTTGACACAATCCAAAGAATGGTCTACTCTGTATTTTCTATATGGAAGGGGTTGCGCAAAAAGCGATCTGACAAAAGAAAAGGCGTGGCAGAACTTATGCGTCATGTCTCGATGAGCTTTACCCAATTGATGCGGTTTCTTTACCAGAAATGAAAATAAATCTGATTTTCAGAAAAAGATAACTGCCTGAAATACAATCATGGAAATTTACCCGATTCTCAACAAACCGGGTAAGGGAAAATATGTCTTTATTTTTATCTTAAATGAAAGAGCCGTGATTACTGCAGGTTCAACTGGCAAGTGCAAAATTAGCGATTTGTTTGAAGAACTCGGTTTTCGGGTTTGAAAAACCGAGTTTTCATCTTTCAATAAATTGTATGCTTCCCGCATAGCCTCAATTTCCCGAGTGATTGCGATATACGAGTTTCTCAGTTATAGATACTGACACGAGGCTTCAATGAGCCGTCCATCTCAAACTTCTTCAAGTCGGCGAGGTCGGTGTCAATCTGACTTTTGTGAAATAGCAGCACCTCACGCCCTTCGGTAAGGCGGAAGCGGAGCTTGATTTTACCGCTCATCTTTGTCGTGCGGAGGTAGAGAGTTATTCTTTCCATAGTTGATTGTGCATTTCAAAATACCGTTGTGCAAATATATCTTTTTTCACAACCAAAAGTGCGTTGAAATAAATCCCTATGAATTTATTAACGTTCAAATTTGTTGTAATCTACTGATTGACAGTGGATGTTTCATTAATATTCATTCGCCGTCAATCACAATTCCGAATCCTTTAAGGGAAGAGAGATGGTCAGTGTCGCGGGGAGAATGATCGGATGATAGTGCGGCGGACAGCTATCAAGGCTCCGGCAGTGAGAAGTAGGGTGATGGCCGCTGCGCATGCAATGGCTGTCAGCGGAGAGCCGCCTGTGATTCCGGCGCCGGCGAGCGGGGCGCTCCATAGGCGTGATATGGCAGTCATGGCTACTACAGCGATGACGAGCAGTATGGCGTTGACTGTAGCGATCAGGCGTATGTAGTAGCCGCTGATCTGTGCCGGCGAATATCCTTCGAGCATGAGAAGGGTGGTGGTGTAGCGGTTTTTGTAGAGCAATAGCCATACACTCAGCAACAACAGTCCGAACGACAGAAGCACGATGACAATGCCGACCCCAATGACAATGGCCGTCAGCACTCCGGCTATCTGTGAGGCGCGGCCGCCGAACGCCTTGTCGCCTCCGAGTTCGTAGCCGTTGTCAGACAGATAGGTTTTAATGGCCGGGTCGCCGGGGTTGGTGGTTTCGACCATGATTCTTGACGGAGTGCGCGGCGCGGCGGCGTCGGCATATATTCCGTTGGCCCAGTCCATGAACGACTGTGGTACGGCGATGGTATTGAGTCGGTTGGAAAACCCGGCTATGCGCGCCTTGAATGTGTGGCGAAGTCCGTTGCCCGACACGGTGAGGTTTATAGGCAGCAGACCGCTCATCGTATCGCTTATCTGGGGCAGTCCTCTTGAAGCTGCGAATCCGAAGTTGTAGAGTGCGAGATAATCTTTGCTGATCACGATCGGCACCGTTTCCGACACTCCGGGGGTGTAATGCCACTGCGAGGGATCGGCATCGACAAACTCGTCGGGGAGCGATTCGAGAAACAGGGCTGTCGACATGCCGTTGCCCGGGCCGATGTCGATTCCGGCGCTGACGCTGAATCCGGCCGTGGTAAATGTGCCAAGGCGTTTTACCCACGGCTGTCGGCGCAGCCGGTCGATCTCGTCCGCAGAAAATCCGTCGGTACCGTCGGTGAGGCTGCCGAGGCCTTTCACGCCATGGGATATGACCAGAAAGTCGGTGGCGCCGTCGGAGGCCGCCGGCGCTGTGATGTCGGTGTAGAATCTGACGGCCGTAGATATGATCACCAGGCCTATGAGGCTTGATGCGGCGAATGCGGCCAGTTGGCCAATGCTGATGTTGCGGCGGAGCAATTGCCCGAGAATCCTGCGGTCGGTGGTCATAGGTGTGTGATTGAAGTGTAGTCGAGCGCCAGCGGATTGCCGACCGATGTCGCTATTATTCCGGCGCCGGTAGATGATGCTTCCTCCTCGATGAACGACGCTGCGCAGTCGTTGCTCTGTGAGTCGAGGTGGCTGACAGGCTCGTCGAGCAGAATGAAGTCGGCCGGCTGTGCCATGGTGCGGATTATAGCCACGCGCTGTTGCTGTCCGACCGACATGTGTCCGACTGGCGAGTCGATGCGGTCGGCTATGCCGAGGCGTTCGAAAGCATCTTCGACCCATCGCGGGGATCTCCATCCGGTGAGGGAGCGTTTGATTTCGACGTTTTCACGTGCCGTAAGCTCGGGGAAGAGCATCATCTCCTGTGGAAGCCATGCTATAGCCCGACGCCGGATTGCGGTCCAGCATGAGGAGTCAAGCCCACGGATGTCGGTACCGTCAAAAGCGATCATTCCGCGGTAGTCCGTGCGTCGGCCGTAGATGAAGCTGATAAGCGATGACTTACCCTGGCCTGAGGCCGATTCGATGAGCTGACGGCATCCGCGGCTGAACGAGACAGGTTTGTCCGACAGCCAGATTCCCGAATCTTTTACGGTCGTCGGATTTTCACGGGCAAACACTTCCGGAACCAGTCCGCGCAGCTCTATTTGGGCGATCATGTCAGTCGTTGTTGGTGTGGACAAAAGTTTTGATAAGTGCTTGCAGTATAGGCGTGTCGCCGCATTCGGTAAGCCGCAGTGTGACGGTGTTGTGTGTGTTGCCGGCTTCGGCCTTTATGCTCACTCCGTAGTCGGCAGTGTGCAGCCAGCGTCTGACCGTGGCACGGTCTATATCAAGCAGCCCCGTTGCGAGATGGCCTTTCATTGCGTCGACAAGTTGTGGCGAGGGCTCGGATTTGTGCGGGACGAAGTTTGAAATCGTAAGATAGCCATCGATGTAGGCGGCATGCAGATGTATGCTGCCGTAACGCAAGGCCAGCGATCCGTCGGCAGCTTTGTCGACAGGGAGTCCAAGACGCACTATATATGTTTCGGCTGTGGCGATGGCTTTGCGTGCGCTCTCCTGACCCATGTGCGCCATGATTATGAATCGGGTGGTGGAGATGTCGACAGATCCGCGATGTCCGTCGGCCGGCTGTGACGCCACAATGGATATTGTGCCGTCGATCTCTTTGAGAAAAGGAAGTATCGATTCGTAGAAACCGTAGTAGGTAAATCCTCCGATCATGCCGATAGCTTTGCCTATGCCGTCCCAGTCGACATTGTCTTTGTCGATTCCGGCTGCAAACGCCATTGACGCCGGATGGGGAGCGTAGTCGAGAAAGCGGGTGTTGACGGGTTCGAGTCCGGCGGTAGGTGCCACCATGCCCCGCTGATCGACCCTGAAATGGTCAAACACCAGAGCGTTGTCGTGGATCTGCATTTCGATGCACTGCCACTGGTCGGTGAATCCATTGCCTGCGACGGCAATCCCCGCCATCATCGGACGCCGCAGGAAGTCGCCGGTGCCCGGCACCTTCGCCATGCTTCCTTCGCCGCCGGAGGCTGTCGCTTTCCTGACCATGGCGGCAGGAGTGGCGGATGACTGTCGGTCGACTGCTACCCATATCCGGCCGTCGCGGGCGTAGGCTTCAGGCAATGTAGTGCCGCCGGCATATGATACAAACCCGTCGGCATCCTTGTCGGAGGGTTGTCCGAGAGCGGCTGTCAGCGAGTCACTGTTGATGACTGTAGCGGTGAGCCATACATCGCGCCCTCCGGCGTCGACCACGAGGAATACTTCCGATAGGTCTACCGCTGTTTCAAGCCTGTGGATACGGTCGGAAATGTCGTGGGGCAGTGCATCGCCGCATTCTCTGGCGAGCCGTCGGATATCGATGCGTGCCACGGCATCCGCGTCGGCCGGTATGCTGTCGAGCAGCTCGGCGTTGCGTTTGCAAGCGGCGGCCATCATTATGACGGCCGCCAGAAGTATGATTCGGAAAATGTTCATGAACCGGTGTTTATTTCAGTCGTGAGAGCGCTTCGGCTATGCGGCGCATGGCTTCACGGATGTTATCGTCGGAAGTCGCATAGCTAAGGCGTATGTATCCCGGGAGGCAGAAGGCCGATCCGGCCACTGTGGCCACGTGTCCCTCTTCGAGCAGGTACATGGCCAGATCGGAGTCGGTGGCGATGGTCTTGCCGTTGAAGCTCTTGCCGAGATATGACGACACTTCAGGGAAGAGATAGAAGGCGCCCTGCGGACAGTTGACGTTAAGTCCGGGTATCTCGCGTGCGAGGCTTACCACCAGATCGCGGCGGCGTTCGAAAGCCTTACGCATCTCCTCAACGCAGTCTTGCGGTCCGAGATAGGCGGCTTCGGCGGCTTTCTGCGCTACCGACGACGGATTGGAGGTGTACTGGCTCTGGAGTTTGGAGCAGGCCTTGGCTATGGGGAGGGGAGCGGCGATGAATCCGATGCGCCATCCGGTCATGGCGTAGGCTTTCGATACGCCGTTGATCACTACTGTGCGGTCGGCGATTTCAGGGAAGGCCGAAAGCGAGGTGAAGCTGCCGGTGAAATTGATGTGCTGATAGATCTCGTCGGCGATGACAGTGATCTGCGGGTGACGGCTGATCACATCTACGAGTCCCTGAAGTTCCTGATGAGAATACACGCTGCCGGTGGGGTTGGAGGGAGAGCAGAGGATCATGAGCCGTGTGCGGGGGGTTATTGCCGCTTCGAGCTGTGCGGGAGTGATCTTGAAATCCTGTTCGATTCCTGCGGGCACGAGCACGTTGGTGCCTTCGGCCAGTTTGACCATCTCCACGTAGCTGACCCATGCCGGAGTGGGTATGATCACTTCGTCGCCAGGATTGACGAGTGCTAGCACAGCGTTGCAGAGTGCCTGTTTGGCTCCGTTTGACACCACGATCTGTTCGGGAGCGAAGTCGACGCCGTCGGTGGCCTTGAGATTGTCGGCTATGGCTTTGCGGAGCGACATGTATCCGGGTACGGGTGTATAGAATGTGAAATTATCGTCGATGGCGCGTTTTGCCGCTTCCTTGATATGGGCGGGTGTGTTGAAGTCGGGTTCACCTACAGAGAGGTTGATGACGTCGACTCCGGCAGCCTTGAGTTCGGCACTTTTCTGCGACATGGCAAGGGTCTGTGAGGGCGAGAGCGACTCTACGCGTGTTGAGATTCTGTTCATGATGATAAATATTATGTTTCAAGACTACAAATTTATGACTTAATGCTTAAACTCGCAAACAAAAAACGTCCCGCCGCAGTCGTTGCCGGGGCGGGTGGGAGGAGTCGTAGAGTGTCAGTCTGCGGAAATGGTTATGTTTCGGGGTCAGTTGATGTAGATGGCGTTGCCGAATGCAGGTGTGTAGCGTTCGTCGGGGTGATATACGCGGGCAAACTGCCTGACGATGCTTATGGTCATCGGATGTGGGTCGGATGCCGGCGACAGGTTCTTGTCATTGGCCGGAGATTGCTCTTCGGCCGGGTGTATGGGCTTGGTTTTTTGTTTCATGTGTCGTTAATCTAACGTCGGCTGTGGCATGTTTATTTTACGGCTCGGCTATTTTTGATTACTTTTGTGGTGAAATATCATTCGCAATGGAACGATCACTCTTACATGATGCCTGGGATCGCGAACATCTATGGCATCCCTATACTTCGACGATAGATCCGCTGCCCACTTACAAGGTGGTGTCGGCCGATGGCGTCAGAATCCGTCTGGCCGACGGACGCGAGCTTATCGACGGAATGTCGTCGTGGTGGTGTGTAATCCACGGATACAACAACGAGCGCATCAACGCTGCCGCTGTCAGTCAGCTGCAGCGGATGAGCCATGTGATGTTCGGCGGTCTGACCCACGAGCCTGCCATAGAGCTTGGCAAGGCTCTGCTGGAGGTGGCTCCGCCGGGAATGCACAATCTGTTTTATGCCGATTCGGGTTCGGTGGCTGTGGAGGTGGCCATGAAGATGGCCGTGCAGGCATCGGTGGCAAAGAGCGGTTCGCACCGGCGCACCAATTTTGTGACAATCCGCAGCGGTTATCATGGCGACACATGGAATGCGATGTCGGTATGTGACCCGGTGACGGGCATGCACGGCGCTTTCGGTCCTTCGCTCCCGATCCGTTATTTCGTGGAGTCGCCTTCGGTGAAATACGGCGAGGAGTGGTGTCAGGAAGCGATGGAGCCGCTCGAAAAGACTCTGCGCGAGCATGCCGACGAGATCGCCGCGCTGATTCTTGAGCCGGTGGTTCAGGGCGCGGGAGGGATGCGGTTTTATCACCCGCAGTATCTTGTGGAGGCGCGCCGTCTGTGCGACAGATATGGTGTGTATCTGATATTTGATGAAATAGCCACGGGCTTCTGGCGAACCGGACGCTTCTTTGCATGGGAACATGCCGGTGTGGAGCCTGACATAATGTGTATCGGCAAGGGGCTTACGGCCGGTTATCTGACGATGAGCGCTGTGATGACCACACGTGAAGTGGCCGACACAATATCGGGCGGTGAGGCCGGAGTGATGATGCACGGCCCGACGTTCATGGCCAATCCGCTGGCATGTGCCATAGCCATAGAGTCGCTCAAGATGCTCCGCGAGCAGGATATGGCGCGGCGTCTTGGCGATATGGAGGCGAGTCTGCGTTCGATGCTCGCTCCGGCGCGTGAGATAGAGGGAGTGGCCGACGTGAGGGTGCTCGGCTCTATAGGCGTTGTGGAGATGACCGATCCGGTCGACGTAGGGCGATTCCAGGTGGAGTGTGTTGACCGCGGCATCTGGGTGCGTCCGTTCGGGCGCAATGTGTACGTGATGCCTCCCTACGTGATCAGCGACGAGGAGCTCGCTACGCTTACCGGCCGGATGATAGACATATTGAAAGATCCGCGACGATGGAAAGCATAGAGGAGAGCCTCGGACGGCTGGCTCGCAGCGGGAATCTGCGTGTCATACCGTCCGATTCGAGTGACGACGGTCTGGTTGATTTCACTTCCAACGATTATCTCGGGCTTGCTGCCGACCGCGGACTTCAGGACGATTTTTTCCGGATGGTGGCCGACAGGCGTCCGTCGCTGACGGCGTCGGCCTCGCGGCTGCTTGCCTCGGATCAGGCATCGTTCAGCCGACTGGAGGATGCTCTCGGACGCATGTATGGCCGAAAGGCGTTGCTGTTCAACAGCGGGTATCATGCCAACACCGGCCTGATCGCGGCGCTCGCTCCGGCGGGAACACTGATTGTGGCCGACAAACTCGTGCACGCCAGCATCATTGACGGCTATAAGCTTTCAGGTGCCGATCTGGCACGTTTCAGGCACAACGATATGGCGCATCTTGAGTCAATAATCCGCAGTAAGTCGGGGCGATATGACCGCATACTGGTGGTGACGGAGAGCGTGTTCTCAATGGATGGCGACAGCCCCGATATGAATGCGCTTGTCGATATCCGGCGTCGTTATGACGAGGTGATGCTCTATGTCGACGAGGCTCACGGATTTGCCGTCAGCGGTCCTGACGGCCTCGGACTGACGATGGCTCTTGACCGCCCCGGCGATGTAGATGTGATCGTGGGTACATTCGGCAAGGCCGCGGCTTCGATAGGCGCGTTCGCGGTTATGGAGGAGAGTGTGCGCAGCTATGTGGTCAATAATGCACGCAGCCTGATATTTTCCACCGTGTTGCCTCCGCTCAATGCCGAGTGGACCCGCTT
>NZ_PUED01000101.1 GCF_003024925.1 Paramuribaculum intestinale | reverse complement strand
TGCCCCGACAATAATCAACTACTTTCGCAGGAGGGCCACCAACGCCTCGGCCGAGGCATTCAACTCAAAGGTCAAGATCTTCCGATCGCAGATGCGTGGAGTAAGAGACCGAGACTTCTTCATCTTCAGACTCGTCAAACTATACGCCTAAACTTTAACATTTAAAATCTTCAATTTTAACAAATGCACCGGGATTTCGGCTTGACCCCTAATCACCTTTATTTGATTTTCCATAAATCGTTTCAATCGTACACTTTTAGTACACCTAATAAAAGAAATAACGACTAATAATCAGATGATTATCAGTCGTTATTGGTACCCGGACCCGGGCTCGAACCGGGATGGATTGCTCCAACGGTGTTTGAGACCGTCGCGTCTACCGATTCCGCCATCCGGGCATTGCGGCAGCAGGCGCCGGTGTCGCGCCTGAAATCCGGGGACAAAGTTAAGGAAGTTTTGCCATTTGGCCAAAAATAACGTCATATTTCGGTCGTTTTTGGCTCAGGTTTGGCTGACACTCAACTGGAAATTCAGCTGATATAATGAAATGATACCTGAAGTCTTGTCGTCGGCCGTGAAGATAACGGCGTCTGTGTCATTGCCAATAACGATAAAGCATTCCAATCCAGGTAAGGTGCTATACTCAGGCGTTGTAAAGATAGCGTTTGATCGATCGTTTTGGCGTCTTTTCAAACTCGTTGGCTATGAGCTGTATCCGGTCGATGCGTTCGTAGGGCGCTACAAGCCGGTTGAGCTTTTCGGTCACCTTGGCCATTATTTCCGGAAGCATGGCCGACGTGACTCCGCGCCGGTCCATGGCTTCGTAGTCGGGGTAGACGAGCGCTATCAGGCGTTTTCCGCGCTCCACTACAAGACTTTCAGCCACAAACGGCATATTGTTGAGCTTTGCCTCGATCTCTTCGGGATAGATATTCTGGCCGTTGGCGGAGAGTATCATGGTCTTGTAGCGTCCCTTTATGAAGATCGTGCCGTCAGGGCTTACAGTACCCATGTCGCCGGTATGGAGCCACCCGTCGCTGTCGAGCACCGCCTCTGTGGCCTCCGTGTTTTTGTAATATCCCTTCATGACGTTCTGTCCGCGCACGCATATCTCGCCCGGTATATCTTCCGGCTTGTCGCTGGTCACCTTCACTTCCATCACCGGAAGAATGCGTCCCGATGAGCCGGGAATGAAAGTCTGCCAGGGGGTATAGCTTATGAGGGGGCCGCATTCGGTCATGCCGTAGCCTACGGTGAACCGGAAGCGGATGCGGTGGGGAAACGCTTCGACTTCGCTGTTGAGCGGAGCGCCGCCGGCTATCACTTCTTCGAATTCTCCTCCGAATGCTTCGGTCAGCCGGCTGCGGATCTTGGCGTAGACCGTGCGGTTGAGAAGCGGCAGCGCCATCAGACGCTTCATCGACGACCGGGAGATGACCGGGAGTATCTGGTTGCGGTAGATCTTTTCGAGTATGAGCGGCACGCACAGTATCAGATTAGGCCTTACCTCGCTCATGGCTTTCAGAAGCGCTTTGGGCGACGGCAGCTTGCCGAACAGTGTGATATGTGTGCCTACGGCAAGAGGCACGAGCATGTCGAAAGCACATCCGTAGGCATGGGCCAGCGGAAGGAACGACAGGCATCGCGACTCCCGGTAGTGGAGCTTGGATCGCATGCCGAACACCACGTTGCCCACAAGATTGCTGTGCGTCAGCATCACGCCTTTTGAGAAGCCTGTGGTGCCTGAGGTGTAATTGATCTCGGCAAGCGAATCGGGCGCCATGATGGGATAGTCGATCTCCGTCGGGCTGAATCCTTCGGGATGCTGTCGGGCGAACTCCTTGCGCAGGCGGCCTATGGCGCGGATCGCCCGGCCGGAATTGTCGGGATGTTCGGCCAGCACTTTCGCGTTGTCAAGGCTCATGGCCACCTTTACGCGGTGGAGCTTCTCGAATTCGATGTTCTCCCATATCGAGTCGCTGACAAAGAGCATCACCGAGTCGCTGTGGTTGATGATATGCTGTGCGTCCTGGACGTTGAAGTCCTGAAGTATAGGCACTATGACCGCGCCATATGTGACGGTGGCCATATACGACACTACCCATGATATGGTGTTCTTGCCGAGCAGGGCTATCTTGTCGCCCTGTTTCACTCCGCAGTCGCGAAGGAAGAGATGGGTGCGTGCTATGCGTTCTGCCAGTCGGCCGTAGGTCAGTGTCTCGCCTGAGGTGTAGTCGCTGACAGCCGGCAGATCCCAGTTGTCGCGGAAGCTGTCGGCATATATCTGCAATAGGTTTTCGTCGTACATAGTTGTGGCTGTCGGTGATATGGGTGTCTGTTCTAACAACGATGTGCGGCCACAAATGGTTCGTTGCCGGCTGTCGGATTGTCGCCGTCAGTTGTTTTCGAGGCCTTCGAGTATGGAGCGCAGCTCCTCGTCGGTGGCCGTCAGCCGCGAACGGCACTCGCGCAGCAGTTCGGTGGCGCGTCGGGTGTAGGCTGTCAGCTTGTCGATGTCGCACGAATCGCTCTGCATCGTGCGCAATATCGAGTCGAGCTCGCCGATGGCCTGGTTGTAGGTCAGTTCCTTTACTGGCTTCGGTTGGTTTTCCATTGTTCAGTAAGTGGTCGTTTGCTGTTATTGATTATGATTGTTGTCGGCGCCGACGGTAGATACTACCCGTCCGTCGGCAACGATCGTTTCGATGACTGTGCCGTCAGGCATCTGTCCGACCGATTTTACGGCATGTCCGTCAATGCGTGTTATCGAATATCCGCGTCTGAGCGTGGCCATTGGCGACAGGGCATCGAGCAGGGCGCCGGTGGAGTCGAGTCTTTGACGGCTGCGTTCCATCGCTGCACAGGCCGCAGTAGCGATATTCTCGCCTTTGGCGGTGAGGCGGGCGCGTTCTGGCGCGGTGCGGGCGGTGGCTGCGCCCGACAGCTGCATGGCTCTGGCGCCGATCATCGCGTTGGCGCGTTCGATGGCGGCCTTGGGGGCATGGGGCAGTTGTCCCTCTATGTAGGCGAGCTGAGTGCGGCATCCGCCTATGCGGTCGGTGACGGTCTGGAGTATGTCGGCGGCGGTGCGTCTCAATCCGTCGAGCAGGGTCTGTGCCTGGCCGACGAGCCATTCGGCTGCCGCTGTCGGGGTCTTTACCCGCATGGCGGCCACATAGTCGAGCACGGTGACGTCGCGTTCGTGACCTATCCCCACTATCACCGGCAGCGGGAACTGAGCCACGTTGGAGGCCAGTTCGTAGCTGTCAAATGATATCAGGTCACTGGTGGCTCCGCCGCCGCGGATTATCACCACGCAGTCCCATTCGTCATCGTCAGAGGCTATGCGTTCGAGGGCGTTGATCACCGAGGCGGTGGTGTGTTCGCCCTGCATCACGGCCTCAAACAGTCTGACTCTGAATCGCAGACGCTGTGGGTTGGCGTAGAGCTGATGCATGAAGTCGCCGTAGCCGGCCGCTCCCGGAGCGGAAATCACGGCTATGCGCAGCGCCGGAACAGGCCATGGCAGCCGTTTGTTCATCTCGGCTATCCCTTCGCGTGTCAGCCGCTGCAGTATCTCGCGCCGGCGCCGCTCCACGTCGCCTACCGTAAAGGAAGGATCGACGTCGGTGATCACCAGCGACATGCCGTAGGCGCTATGAAAATTGACTGTTCCGCGCACGAGCAGCTTCATGCCTGTCGACATGCGCTGTCCGGTGACGGCCGCGAATTTCATTTGCAGGCAGTTGAACTGCGAGGCCCAGATTATCGCTCTGAGGCGGGCTGTGACGGCTCCTGTCGCTTCGTTTTTTTCTATCAGCTCCAGATAGCAGTGGCCGCCGGAGGTGCGCATGTCGGAGGCTTCCGCCACGGTCCATACGTCGCGCAGTTCGGGTGTGGCCAATCTTCCGGCTATGCAGGCTGTAAGCGCGCCCAGGCTGATGGCTCTATCTTCCGATACGGGAACGGCTGCGTCGAGGATCATTTCAGCGGCGTGAATTTTTTTCCGTTCCACCTGTAGCTTTTCTCGCCCAGCAGATATGGCGCCACGGTCTCATATATGTCCGACGACAGAAACTGGCGGGTGTTGTTGGTCAGTTTCAACACCGCCGATGAAGGGTCGTAGGAGTAGCTGATCAGCAGGAACGGCACGAACGCCTCCACTTCTACCTTGTTGTCGCGCCCCTTGTCGGTGAGCCACTGGTCGAGTGTCGGACGAGTGAATGCCGATGCTGTCATATCGGTCCGCCAGTCGGAGCTTCTGATGCTTATTTTGCTGTCGGGAGCCGGTGTGGCCACTGTCGATATAAGCATCACCAGCGTGTCGCCTTTGGCCGTTGGCAGCAGGTCAAGCTCGTAGCTCGAAGAATCGGTCATTTTAACGCTGAGGCTCAACGGACTGATGGCCGTCACGGCCGACTGTCCCTGCATGGCGTTGGCGGTGGTGTTGGTCATGCCGTTTTCGAAGTAATCGATCATGTCGAGTCTGGCGTTGCGGTCGAGCAGCGGGAACACCTGTCGCGGAGCTTCGACAAAGACCTTGGAGGCAGTCAGCGGCGACTGTGCGGATGCTCCCGCGGCGGCTGCGGCCAAAGCGGCCATGAGCGTTACGGTGCGTAGGATCTTCATAGGTCGTTATTTTTTCTTCCGGGAGCTTTTCTTGGTGCCCCCGCGGTTTTTCTTGAGGAAATATTCGTAGGTGGTTTCGGGCTTCTCTTCAGCCACGGCTCCGCGTTTCTTACGGGCCGATGCGCGGGCGTAGTCCTTGTCGGGATCGGCTATCTCGCTGTAGATGCGTTTTCCGGCGTATTCTGCTCCGGAGAGCGCGCCCACCACCCGTCGGGCGTCGGCCTTGGGCACGTCAAAAAGCGAATATCCCGGCATCAGGTCTATGCGTCCCACGTCGACACGCTTGCCCTCCACCGTATGGTTGAGCATATCGATGAGGTTGCCGGCAAAAAAGCCGTCGGCCTTGCCTGCGTTGACATAAATGCGTGCCATGCCGCGCTGAGCCGTGCGCCGGTCCTTGTCCTGGTCGTTTTTAGGGCGTTCGGGTTTCTCGCGGCGGGGCTTCTCGTCGATGAAGTCTATCACGGGCGCGTCGCGGTAGTAGTCGAGCAGACGGTTGAATTCGAGCGAAAGCACTCTCTTCAGCAGGTCTTCCTGCGAAAGCCATCCGAGCTTGCGGCTCACCCCGGGCAGATATTTGTCGATCTCTTCGTCGTCGACCTTCACCTTCTCTATCCGGTCGGCCAGATTGTAGAGCTGCTTTTCGATGATGTGCTCAGGCGTAGGCACCTCCTTGCGCTCGAATCTCTTGCCGATCTTCTTCTCGATCTCGCGCAGTTTGCCTTTCTCGCGCGAGTGTATGATGGCTATCGACACTCCGGTCTTGCCGGCGCGTCCCGTGCGGCCGGAGCGATGGGTGTACACGGCCGGATCGTCGGGCAGTCCGTAGTTGATCACATGGGTCAGATCGTCTACGTCGAGTCCGCGGGCGGCCACGTCGGTGGCCACGAGCAGCGATACCACTCCGTCGCGGAATTTGCGCATCACTATGTCGCGCTGCTGTTGCGACAGGTCGCCGTGGAGCGCTTCGGCGTTGTAGCCGTCGGCTATCAGTTTGTCGGCAATCTCCTGCGTATCGCGTCGTGTGCGGCAGAATATGATGGCGTAGATGTTGGGCGAGTTGTCGGCTATGCGTTTAAGAGCGAGGTATTTGTCCTTGGCGTTGACCATGTAGTAGATATGCTTCACATTGGCCGATCCTTCGTTGCGGTTGCCTATCACGAACTCCGTGGGCTCATGCATGTATTTGCGGGCTATGCGGGCTATCTCGTTGGGCATTGTGGCCGAGAACATCAGCATCTTGCGGTCGGCCGGAACGCATGAGAGTATCTCGTCGATGGAGTCGAGAAAACCCATATTGAGCATCTCGTCGGCCTCGTCGAGCACCACTGTGTGCACTCCGCTCAGATCCACCACTCCGCGCTTTATAAGGTCGATCAGTCGTCCGGGAGTGGCCACGATGATCTGCACTCCGTTTTTCAGAGAGCGTATCTGGCTCTCGATCGATGAGCCGCCATAGACGGGGAGCACCTTGATCTGCGGCATATACTTTGAAAAGTCGGCCAGATCAGAGCCGATCTGCAGGCATAGTTCGCGGGTGGGGGAAAGGATGAGCGCCTGAGGCCTCCGCATCTCGGGGTCGATGCGCTGAAGCACCGGGAGGCCGAATGCGGCAGTCTTTCCGGTACCGGTCTGTGCGAGAGCCACCACATCGCCCTCGGCGCCTTCGCCGAGCAGATGCGGTATGACTTTCTCCTGCACCGGCATCGGTGATTCAAAACCCAGTTCTTCGATGGCGCGGCGGAGGTTCTCGTTGACGCCCAATTCTTCAAATGTCATGATTTATTGAAATATAATGAAGTTACAAAGGTAATAAAAATACTTCAACCCTATAACAATTTAATCGGTATAATGATTTTGCGATGTAAATGCGACCCCTGCGACCATGTCCGACGGTCGGATAGATGACGATTTCATGCTTCGATGGAAAAAATCGTGCATGAAAATGCATTTTTGCCGCTTTTTCTTGCGCGGTTGGTAAAAATGCTTTACATTTGCTGTCGGATTTACACATATTACTTAACAAAAGTTGGTTTTTCCAACGTTTAATCTAACAGAATGAAAGCAACAGAAGTACTCGCCGATCTCAAGCGTCGCTTCCCCAACGAGCCGGAGTATATCCAGGCGGTGGAGGAGGTGATCACCACCATCGAGGATACCTACAACGAGTATCCCGAGTTTGAGCGCTACAATCTCATTGAACGCCTCTGCATCCCCGACCGGATATTCTCCTTCCGTGTCAGCTGGGTCGACGACAAAGGCCAGGTGCGCAACAACATGGGATGGCGCATCCAGCACAATAACGCCATAGGCCCGTACAAGGGTGGCATACGTTTCCACTCGTCGGTCAACCAGTCGATACTGAAGTTTCTCGCCTTCGAGCAGACTTTCAAGAACTCGCTGACCACCCTCGCCATGGGTGGCGCAAAGGGTGGCTCCGACTTCTCGCCCAGAGGCAAGAGCGACATGGAGGTGATGCGCTTCTGTCAGGCCTTTATCCAGGAGCTGTGGCGACAGATCGGAGCGGACACCGACGTGCCCGCCGGAGATATCGGCGTAGGTGGCCGCGAGGTAGGCTATATGTATGGCATGTACAAGAAGATGGCTCGCGAGAATACCGGTACCTTCACGGGCAAGGGTCGTGAATTCGGCGGTTCGCTGATACGTCCCGAGGCTACAGGCTACGGCAATGTCTACTTCCTGCTCAATATGCTGCAGACGCGTGGTATCGACATAGCTGGCAAGCGTGTGGCTATATCCGGATCGGGTAATGTGGCTACGTACACCGCCGAGAAGCTCATATCGCTTGGCGCCAAGGTGGTGAGCCTTAGCGATTCCGACGGCACAGTGGTTATCCCCGACGGACTGACCCAGGAGCAGATGGACTATGTGTTCCGTCTGAAGAACATCTATCGCGGACGCATCAGAGAGTTCGCCGAGGAGTACGAACTGCCGTATCATCCCGGAGAGCGCCCCTGGCAGATTGTCGACTGCGACATCGCAATGCCCTCGGCCACGCAGAACGAGCTTGACGGCGACGACGCCCGCGCGCTCCTCAAGCAGGGTGTGATCGCTGTCAGCGAAGGCGCCAACATGCCTTCGACCCCCGACGCTATCAAGGAGTTCCTTGCCGCACGCATACTTTATGCTCCGGGCAAGGCCGCCAATGCCGGCGGAGTGTCGGTGAGCGGTCTGGAAATGGCCCAGAACTCCCAGAAGCTCTCGTGGAGCGCCGAGGAGGTCGACTCAAAGCTCCGCCAGATCATGGCCGACATACATCATCAGTGCGAGCTGTTCGGCAAGGAGTCCGACGGATTTGTCAACTATGTCAAGGGTGCCAACGTGGCCGGCTTCATGAAGGTGGCGCGTGCCATGATGGCTCAGGGTATTCTCTGACGCGTAACCCCTGCACGGCAATAAGAATAAGATCCGGCCGCACATCGCCGCCTCGCATGGTGGAGTGTGCTGCCGGATCTCTGTTTTCGATCGGTATATGCGCCGTGGTGTGTTAAAAAAGAGTTAAATGCATCGGAATGCGGACTAATGTGGTTGCGGTTGACTCTTATTATACAGCATGGACAGGCACAAATTCATACGACAACTGACCGATTATATGGAATCGCACAAGCAGCAGCTTTTCCGCTATGTGTGCTACCATGTCGGGAGCGCGGCCGATGCCGAGGATATACTCCACGATGTATATCTGCGCATGGCCGAGGGCTACGACGCCTCTTGTCCGGTGGGCAATATGCCCGGCTATGTCTATAGGTCGCTGTTCAACGCCTGTGTGTCTAATGCCCGTAGCGTCAGATGTCTGTCGCTCGACTCGCCTGAAGTTGAGCGGCTGATTTCCGAGCCGTCGGCCTGTTTCGAAGATGAGTTCCAGCGTGTCAGCATCATGCTGTCGGGCTTGCCCGAAACGTGCAGCGAGGTCATAAGGCTCAGGATCTATGGTTCGATGACGTTCGACAATATAGCCGAAGTCCTTGGTGTGTCGGCCGCCACCGCAAAACGCCGCTATTATCAAGGGCTTGAGTTGTTAAGATTAAAATACGATGTGTTATGAACCACTCCACCGACCAAAATGAGAGGGATTACGGCCGTCTGATCGAGGCTTTGACTCCGAAGCATGCACCCGTGACGCGGATGAAGTTTGTGATGCCGCGACATCGCCGTAACCGTCTGGCGCGTTTGCTGCATCATGTGGGACGTGTGGCGGCGGTGTTGGTGATAGGCGTCGGTATCGGATTGCTTCTTTCGCGTCCCGACACTACCGTGGCCGCCGAAAAGACCATGGAGCTCGGTATAGAGAAACTGCGTTCATCCAAGGGGTGTCGCATCGAATTGCAGGCAAGGATGCTCCCATCCACACACATCAGGCCGTTCAGGCTGTCGCCCGACGGAGAGATGACCCCTGTGGTGATGAACTATTATTCGGATTCGGTGAATGCCGGCATAACATTGGACTGGGTTGTACAAGGTCAACAGCACTTCATCAGGATATTGCCCGAAGGAGAAGTTTTTTTCGATGGTCAGAAACTCGAATCGTCGGTGCCTGCTGATTTTTTGCGCGGCATGTCGGTGATTTTCTGCTACGACAGCAGGAAGTTCCTCGAAATGTTCGATCGTCGGATGGTTGTGGACCGTGAAGGCAATGCCACTACTGTGAACGGATGGATGAAGGATGGCACTGTAGGCTTCGTCGCCAAGTTTTCCGACTATGGAGGCAGGCTGACGTGTTTCAGAATATCCGATATGTCGAGAAAACCTCATCTGATGATGCTGGAAACCACCTCGATCGAATATTTCGACTGATAGATCAATACCT
>NZ_PUED01000100.1 GCF_003024925.1 Paramuribaculum intestinale | reverse complement strand
CAATACCGCCTCCGTAGTTTATGCCCGGATAGCCGAACATGTGGTGAACCTGTGTATTGGTCCATTCGTTGGCCGAGGTCATGGTGAAGTTGACCGGATGGAAATGGCCTTTGTAGAAGATCAGGCTCTCACGCTCCGGTACGATGCTGTAGGTGTTTGCATTCCATGAGGCTGGAAAGGCTGCGGCGTAGCGCTCGTCGACCCATACTTTGGTCCACGATTCAAACCCGTCCTTGAGCATTTCGGGCTTTCTGGCTCCTTTGAACGCTATGCGGTATAGTCTGGGCGGTATTAGGCACGATATGCGTTCGACGTTTCGGCCAAGGGTCAGACGCTTCATGTTGGTGCAACCGTCGAACGTTTCTTCAGGCAGCACCCTGACGCCGTCACCTATGCTCATGCGATCCATTGTAGTGCACCCTTTGAACACTCCGCGTCCGAGCGATGTCACCGAGCCTGGCACCACCTCGTAGGCCGAGGCTGCGTCTGGAAGACCGGCGAAATCCACACAGTCGGCAAAAGCGTAGTCGCCGATGGAGGTGACTGTCGAGGGTACATGCACAGTCACTATGTTGCTGCCAGCAAAGGCGCTGTCGCCGATGGCGGTGACGGTATAGGTCTGCCCTTCGTGCTCGAATGTTGATGGCACACGTATGGCCGACATCATCCACGAGTCGTTGCGTAGGGGTGAGTCGGGATCAAGGTGATGGTAGTCGCGGTCGATCATCGGCGTCCATAGGGCGTAGAAGTTGCGGGTGTACGACGTGTATGGGCCTCCGTTGGCATCGCCGCTGTATTTCTCGAAGTGGTATCGGCCGTTGAGGCGATAGCTGTCGTCGGTGGCTTCCGGATCGGCCACCGGATGGGTAAGCGTGGCTGTGCGGTCTGTCGGATTGAGGATGAAACTCCAGGTTATGTTCATTGCGTCGGACTGAAACGCCCCCATTTTGGCACTCAAAGGATAGTGTTGTGTCAAAGTCACGGTGGTGACGTCCTTTGCCGGGACGGGCAATGGTTCGGCCTGAGCCGAGGCCATAGTGGCCGTCAGCGCACAGCATACCGTTACGATGGTGTTTTTGAAATCTATCACTGTATATACAAAATCCCTGATGGTTTATTATTCTGCAAAATTATATCTTATTATCAAACGTCAAGCGAAAAAATCACTTTTGTTAGTAATGTTTAACAATGGTGATAGCCGTCGGCGGTGATTTTCGATTTTGCGGCACCTGATTTCCGGCATTATGATTTGCTCACAGGCTAAATGCCGATGCGTGGTGCGGCACATGCCGAATGGGCTCTCTCCGATAGTTGTGGATGATGTTATGGACGGTTTATGACGATTATATGAAAAATTTTTCGCAATTTTGCAGCGAAAATAGAAAAAACACCATACCATATAGTTGACATGGAATTTACAGCCGGTCAGATAGCTGCTCTCGCGGAAGGAGTCGTGGAGGGTGATGAATCTGTAAAAATCAATACATTCGCCAAGATAGAGGAGGGCCGTCAGGGCGCCATCTCGTTCCTGGCCAATCCCAAATATACACCTTATATATACGAGACTCTTTCGTCGGCCGTGCTCGTGAGCCGCGATTTCGTCGCCGAAAAGCCCGTCAAGGCCACTCTGATAAGGGTCGACGATCCATACGCCACGGTTGCGCGCCTGCTCGCGATGGTGGATCAGCTGATGAATCCTCCCCGCCGCGGGGTGGAGCAGCCATGCTTCATAGCCGAGGGAGTTGAGGTGCCCGACGATGTCTACATCGGCGCGTTCGCTTATATCGGCGCCGGAGCGAAGATAGGGAGCGGCGCACAGATCTATCCGCAGGCCTATGTCGGCGACGGAGTGAGCGTTGGCGACGGCACGATCATATATGCCGGAGCTAAAATCTACCGCGGATGTCGCATCGGCAAGCGCTGCATCATCCATTCGGGAGCGGTGATAGGAGCCGACGGCTTCGGATTCGCCCCCACCGACCATGGCTACGAAAAGATACCGCAGACCGGCAATGTGGATATTGCCGACGATGTGGAGATCGGTGCCAACACCACCATTGACCGCGCCATGATGGGATCGACCCGCATCTGCCGCGGAGTCAAGCTCGACAATCTCATACAGATAGCCCACAACTGCGAGGTGGGTGCCGACACGGTAATGGCCGCGCAGGGCGGCGTGGCCGGTTCGACCAAGCTCGGAGAGCGTTGCATGGTCGGAGGTCAGGTGGGGCTTGCCGGTCACATACATATCGGCGACGAGGTGCATATAGGAGCCCAGAGCGGCATCAACAAGGATGTCGCAGCCGGATCAAGACTCTTCGGCTATCCGGCCACCGACGTTGTCAGCTACGGACGTCAGGCTCTCGCCATACGAAAGCTTCCGACGCTCTACAAGCGCGTCGACGAGATAGAACGGCTTATCAAGGATAATAAATAAGACAATCATACACACATTTCAAGCGATATGAAGCAAGTCACCATCAAAGCTCCCTTCGCCGTCAGCGGCAAGGGACTGCATACCGGCAAGCTCATCAATGCCGAGTTTTTGCCCGCCGAGCCCAATACGGGCTATAAGTTCCAGCGTACAGATCTCGAAGGGGAGCCTACGATCGACGCTCTCGCTGAATACGTGACCTCAACCAACCGTGGTACTGTGCTCAAGCGCAACGACGTCACGGTCAGCACTATCGAGCACGCCATGGCCGCCCTCTACGCCATGGGTGTCGACAACTGCCTGGTGCGCATCGACGGCCCGGAAATGCCCATACTCGACGGCAGCGCCCGTATCTTCGTCGACCATATCAACGAGGTGGGACTGCAGGAGCAGGAGCCTGAAAAAGACTATTATATCGTAAAACAGAAGATCGAGGTGCACGACGAGGCCACCGGCGCCACAATCATCGTGCTTCCCGACGACGAGTTCTCGATCGACGTGATGGTGAGCTTCGACTCTCCGGTGCTCCCCAACCAGTTCGCTTCGCTGGAGCATCTTGAGGATTTTCCGACAGCGATCGCCGACAGCCGCACGTTTGTGTTTGTCCGCGAGATCGAGCCGCTGGTCAAGAACAACCTTATCAAGGGCGGCGACCTCGACAACGCTGTGGTGATCTACGACTCGCCGATGGAGCAGTCTGAACTCGACCGTCTGGCCGATCTTATGAATGTGCCCCACAAGAACGTCAGTCAGTTCGGTTTTATTCAGGACAAGCCTCTGACAAGCGACAACGAGCCGGCGCGTCACAAGCTCATGGATGTCATAGGCGACATAGCTCTCATCGGACGCCCGCTCAAAGGCAAGGTGATCGCCACACGCCCGGGTCATTCGATCAACACCACTTTTGCCAAAAAGATACGCAAGGAGATAAAGCGTCAGGACATACAGGCGCCCGTATATGACCCCAACCGCGAGCCGGTGATGGACAACAACCGTATACGCGAACTCCTTCCCCACCGCTATCCGATGCAGCTCGTCGACAAGATCATCGAAAAGGGCACCAACTATATCGTGGGCGTGAAGAATGTGACGGCCAACGAGCCTTTCTTCCCCGGCCACTTCCCACAGGAACCTGTCATGCCGGGCGTGCTCCAGATCGAGGCCATGGCCCAGACCGGTGGACTTCTTGTGCTCGACTCGGTCGACGATCCCGAACGCTACTCCACCTACTTCATGAAGATCGACAATGTGAAATTCCGTCAGAAGGTGGTGCCCGGTGACACTCTAATTTTCCACATTTCGTTCATGACCGAGCTGCGTCGCGGCTGCGCCGTCATGAAAGGCTATGCCTTCGTGGGCGAGAAGGTGGTCAGCGAATGTGAGTTCATGGCCCAGATCATAAAAAACAAATAATCAGAATCTATGAAACAACCTCTTGCATATATACATCCGGCCGCCAAGATCGATCCCAGCGTGGTGATAGATCCGTTTGTCACCATCGAGGAAAACGTGGAGATCGGCGAGGGTACCCGCATCGGCAGCAATGTCACCATCATGTCGGGAGCACGCATCGGCAAGAACTGCCGCATATTCCCAGGCGCAGTCGTGTCGGCCGTGCCGCAGGATCTCAAGTTCCGCGGCGAGGACACCGTGGCCATCATCGGCGACAACACCACTCTGCGCGAGTGTGTGACAATCAACCGTGGCACAGCCGCCCGCGGACGCACCGTCGTGGGCAGCAACTGCCTGATCATGGCCTACTGCCACGTAGCTCACGACTGCATCGTGGGCGACAACGTGGTGATGAGTAATGCCACACAGCTTGCAGGCGAGGTGCAGGTCGACAATTATGCCGTCATCGGTGGCGGAGCGCTCGTCCATCAGTTCTGCCATATCGGACCGCACGTGATGCTTCAGGGAGGCGCCCTCGTCAACAAGGACATACCCCCTTATGTGAAGGCCGCGCGTGAGCCTATATCGTTTGCCGGCGTCAACTCCATCGGACTCCGCCGGCGCGGATTCTCCTCCGACACCATCCGTGAGATACAGGAGATATACCGCTACCTCTATCTGTCGGGACTCAACAATTCCGACGCCGTAGAGCGCATCGAGGCCGAACTGCCCGCCACCCCCGAGCGCGACGAAATCATTCTTTTCGTGCGCAATTCCAAGCGAGGTATTATTAAGGGCTACGTGTAATCGGCTGCAATATAGGGATGTGTGAATTTTGTTGTAAAAAAGTTGCTCAAAAATTTGCACGCTTCACAAATAATCCCTAACTTTGCATCCGTAAAACGAGAGCGGCCGTTAGGGCTTCAATCTCGTGAGGACATAAAGATTGCCTTGTGGTGTAATGGCAGCACGTCGGATTCTGGTTCCGCCTGTGGGAGTTCGAATCTCTCCAAGGCAACAATCTTTCAAAAAGTCGGCTGATTGTTTTCAACCGACTTTTGTATTATAACTTAAATCAGATATACTCAATGGAAAAAGTAAAGAGAGGAGCGTGGGCGCTGATGTCGCTGGCTCTTGTCGCGGCGGTCGGCAGCTGTTCGGGATCGGCTTCGTCCGGCGATGTTTAGGCCGATACATTGTTGCTGACCGAAAGTGAGGTCGCTGTGCCTTACGATGTGCTGCGGATGCCTTATGCGCTGACTACCGACGGACAGCGCCTCGTCGTGGCCAACAGCCCTCAGGCTTCGACTCTTATAGATGTATATTCGCTCACAGGAGATTCCGTCACATCCGGCCTGCGGGTGGGGCAGGGACCCGGAGAGCGCCAGATGGTCGAAGGACTCTGCTATGATGCCACAGCGTCGGCTGTGCAGATCCGCACCGGTGCAGCAGATGCAGTGGATATGCTTCGTGGCATTGACGGCAGCGGACTTGAGATCGACAGGAAGATCGTATTCGACGCCGCCGCATGCGGCTCCGACACCGTGGCTCCGGCATCGTTCGCACTGCGCATGGCCGATGGCCACGTAGTGCTCGGCAATGCCACCTCCGACGGCCTTTTAGCCATACTCCGTCCCGACGGATCGCTCGAGCGTTATGCCGCGCAATATCCCGACATCTCCGGTTTCGGCGACATGCCGCAGTGGGGAGTGTTCAACTTTCTTCGGCCCAACGGCGGAGTAAGTCCCGACGGACGGCATTTCGCGGCTCTGTTCGGCAGCAACGACATGATATGCTTCGGTTCGCTCGACGGCGATACAGTCGCCGTCAAGGTCAATTACGGCGAAAAGCCGGGAGGCATCAAGTGGGTGACACGCGACGGTTATGGCACATTTGACATCGCACCCGAGCGCAAGGTGCATTTCGCAGGTAATCCGGTGCTGACAGACGGCCATGTCTATGTGATATATTCCGGCATGAATTATGCCGACCATTCCGCATACTTCTGGAAAAAGAACGACGGCGACGAGCCCCTCTCCACCGATATCCGCGTCTACGACTTCGACGGAAACCTGACCCGTGTATATCGTCTGCCTATGAAGATCGGCGGCTTCACGGTCACACCCGACGATTCCGATATGTATGCCATTGTCGACAGCGAGACCGAAGGCTACCGCATATTCCGCTTTTCCTTCCCCGACTGACCGGCTGTGTCGGCCGACTGTTGCGTATTACGCTGAAAAATGCTATATTTGCACCATTGACGGCGGGCGCGCACAGGCTGTGCCCGTCCCTTCTACAGAATCCTTAAACCAATTTACCCCCAAACTGACTGACAAAATGATTAGAAAAGCCATCATGACGGGCGCTGCAGCGCTGGTGCTAACGGCAGCCGGCGGAAGCTATGTGTCCGCACAGCAAGTGCATAACGAAACGTGGGCCGACGGAGTGGAGCGTTCACTCGTCTACTGCCCGGGCGACTTCGACTCGAAATTCTACCGCATACCGGCCATCGTCACCGCAAAAGACGGGTCGATAGTGACAGTGGCCGACAAACGTATAGAACACAATGGCGACCTGCCCGCGAAAATCGACGTCGTAAGCCGTCGCAGCACCGACGGCGGCCGCACATGGAGTCCCTATGTCGTTGTCGCCGCACACGACGAGATAGGCGGCTGCGGCGATCCTGCTCTTGTTGTCGACGAGAAGACCGGACAGATATTCTGCATATTCACCCACGGCAACGGCCTCTGGCAGAAGGAACCCGGACACATCAGCTTCTGCGTCAGCAAAGACAACGGCAAGACCTGGGGCAAGATGACTGACATCAACCCGCAGATACTCACCACCGATCCCGCCGGAAAGCAGCCCATCAAGTGCACCAGCGCCTTCGCATCCTCAGGCCGCGCCACACAGCTTGCCAACGGACGGCTGATATTCCCTCTTGTAGTGCGTGAGGACGGCAACCCCGACTTCAAGGTCTACGCCGTCTACACCGACGACCTCGGCAAGACATGGAAAGTCAGCAAGAATCCCGCCACCACCGACGGCGACGAGTCGAAGATCGTTCAGCTTGCCGACGGAACGGTAATAATGAGCATCCGCAACCGTCGCGGCATACTCCGCAAATTCTCCTACTCCCACGACAACGGCGAGACCTGGAGCGAGCCGGTGCCCGTCGAAGGGCTGCCCGACCCGCGCTGCAACGGCGACATCATCACCTACGACTACAATGGCAAGCAGCTCCTGCTGCAGTCGCTTCCCGGCGATCCCAAAGGACGCAACAATGTGGCCATATACGTCAGCGCCGACGGCGGCAAGACGTGGCCCGTGAAGAAGACCGTAGTCAACCTTCCGTCGGCCTACTCGTCGATGACAGTGCTCCCCGACGGAAGCATCGGCATACTGACCGAGGAATCAGCCAACAACCACTACAGCTACAACATCTGGTTCACAAAGCTCCCCATCGAAGTGCTTATGGCCCCCGCCAAAAAGCAGTAACCCCATACCCGACCGATATTGCTCTGCGGCGTCCGTGGGCTTGTGCCCAAGGGCGCCGCGACTATTATTGTTCGCTTATATCCTTGTTACATTTTTTTATCGTTTGTATGCATCGATTATTCTGGCGATAATTTCAGCAAAAAGCGCAAAACGACTATCTTTGCAGCCACATCATGTCATAAACAACGTATATACTACTAATTATCGTATAGATATGCAACATCACGACTCACTCAACGCCTATATATCGCAGTCGGTGCGCGAAAACTGGGAACAGCTTGCGCTGACTGATTTCAACGGGGTTTCGTACCAGTACAAGGACGTTGCCCGCAAGATTGCCAAGCTTCATCTGCTCTTTGAGCAGGCCGGAGTCAATCCTGGCGACCGCATAGCGCTGTGCGGACGCAACAGCTCGCAGTGGGCTGTCGCATTTCTGTCGGTCATCACCTATGGAGCGGTGGTAGTGCCGATTCTCAACGAGTTCAAACCCGACAATATCCACCATCTTGTCACCCATAGCGAGTCGAAACTTTTCTTTGTCGACACGGCGGTATGGGAGAATCTCGACTCCGATTGCATGGGAGGCATACTCGGCGCGATAGCCATAGGCGATTATTCGCTGCTGATGTCGCGTTCGCGGGAGCTGACGCAGGCGCGTGCCAATCTCAACCGCATTTTCGGCGAGAAATATCCCGAACGCTTCGGTGCCGGCGACTTTACCGTGGCGCTGACACGTCCCGACGATCTGACGCTGATCAACTATACCTCCGGATCCACCGGATTCTCCAAGGGTGTGATGCTTCCGGAGCGTTCGCTATGGAGCAACGTGGAGTTCACCATCGACCGGCTCGACTTTCTGGAGGCCGGCGACGGAATTGTCTGCATGCTCCCGCTTGCCCACATGTACGGGCTGACCATCGACCTGCTCCATCCGTTTGTCAAGGGGTGTCATATCCACTTCCTGACGCGCACCCCCTCGCCGCGCGTCATCATGGAGGCGTTTGCCGCCGTCCGCCCCAAGATGATAGTGTCGGTGCCGCTGATCATCGAGAAGATCATCAAGACCAAGGTGTTCCCGCTGCTTGAGAAGCCGATGATGAAGCTGCTGATGCATGTGCCGTTTGTCGACAGCCGCCTGCTTTCGAAGATCAAGGATCGTCTGACTGATACCTTCGGCGGCAATGTGGTGGAGCTTATCATAGGCGGAGCGGCTCTCAACAAGGATGTGGAGGAATTCCTGCGCCGCATAGAGTTCCCGTTCACCGTCGGCTACGGCATGACCGAGTGCGGCCCGCTGATAAGCTATGCCCCCTGGCGTGAGGCACGGCCCGGATCATGCGGACGCGTGGTCGACCGCATGGAGGCACGGGTGGACTCGCCCGACGGTGAGACTGTGCCGGGTGTCATCTGGGTGAAGGGAGCCAATGTCATGCTCGGATATTACAAGAACGAGGAGGCCACCAAACAGGCCTTCGGTCCTGACGGATGGATGACCACCGGCGACATAGGCTGTATCGACAGCGACAATTTCATCTATCTGCGTGGGCGCGACAAGAACATGATACTCGGTCCGTCGGGACAGAATATCTATCCCGAAGAGATCGAGCAGAAACTCAACAATATGCTCTTTGTCAGCGAATCGGTGGTGATCGACGACGGCGGACGTCTGCTGGCGCTCATACATCCCGATCTCGACCTGCTGACACAGCACCATACCGGAGCCGACGAGCTTAAGCAGATCATGGCCGACAACATAGCCCAGCTCAACAAGGAGCTTCCGGCCTATTCGCAGATATCGCGTTTCGATCTCATGGACGAGGAGTTCGAGAAGACTCCCAAGCGGTCGATCAAGCGCTATCTCTATCAGAGATAAGTAACTCGCAAAAATTAGCTACGAGTGTTTTTTGAGATTTGTTCGAGTGATTTTTCGCTTGAAGACGAGGACGTATAGCGAGTTACACAACTGAGGATGAAAGCAAAAAACGCCGGACAAAATCACAAAGTACCGCAGCAAACCATGGGTTACTGGCGAGTTTCATAATATCAACTAATTTTTAAGAGAGTGTTTGAATTTCACTTCTATTCACTCAAAGAGGATTTTCGGAGAGATTTGCGTGAGTTGATGAGGGAGCGATGCGGGCATCGTGACCGATGAAACTTGACGGAAATCGCCCGAAAAGACCTTTGAGAGGATAGAAAGAA
>NZ_PUED01000010.1 GCF_003024925.1 Paramuribaculum intestinale | reverse complement strand
GTCAGCTGTCCGCCTTCGTCGTAGCCTACGTATCCCGGAGGCGCTCCGACAAGCCTCGACACTGTGTGCTTCTCTTGATATTCACTCATGTCGATGCGGGTCATCATGTTCTCGTCGTCAAAGAGATATTCGGCCAGTGCCTTTGCCAGCTCGGTCTTGCCGACTCCGGTAGTGCCCAGGAATATGAACGATCCAATGGGGCGGCGCGGGTCGTTGAGTCCGGCACGGCTGCGGCGCACGGCGTCGGCTATGGCGCGGATTGCGTCCTCCTGACCTATGACGCGTTCGTGAAGCTCGGCTTCGAGGTGGAGCAGTTTCTCCTTTTCGCTCTGTACCATCTTGTTGACCGGAATGCCGGTCCAGCGGCTTACCACGTCGGCTATATCCTCGGCGTCGACCTCCTCCTTGATCAGGGCTTTCTCTCCCTGCATCATGGCGAGCTGTTCCTGTATCTGGGTATTCTCAGTCTCTTTCTGCTGCACTTTCGAGTAACGTATCTCCGCCACTTTGGCGTAGTCGCCCTCGCGTTCGGCGCGCTCGGCCTCGAAGTTGAGCTGCTCTATGTCGATCTTGTTCTGCTGTATGCGGTTTATGAGATCTTTCTCGGCCTTCCATTTTGCGGCGAACTCCTTCTCGTCCTCTCTCATCTGCGCGAGATCCTTCTCGATCTCCTTGACTTTCTCGCTGTCGCCTTCGCGCTTTATGGCCTCCCGCTCGATCTCCTTCTGGGCTATCATGCGGGTGATCTCGTCGAGAGCCTGCGGCACGGAGTCCATTTCCAGACGCAGTTTGGAGGCAGCTTCGTCCACGAGATCGATAGCCTTGTCGGGGAGGAAACGATCGGTGATATAGCGCTCGGAGAGCTGCACGGCGGCTATGATCGCCTCGTCGCGGATGCGCACCTTGTGATGGTTCTCATATCGCTCTTTCAGTCCGCGCATGATGGCTATTGCGCTCATCTCGTCGGGTTCGTTGACCATCACCTTCTGGAATCGGCGTTCAAGAGCCTTGTCCTTCTCGAAATATTTCTGGTATTCGTCGAGTGTGGTGGCGCCTATGCTGCGGAGTTCGCCTCTGGCGAGTGCCGGCTTGAGAATATTGGCGGCGTCCATGGCTCCCTCTCCTTTTCCGGCTCCGACAAGGGTGTGGATCTCGTCGATGAATAATATTATCTCTCCGTCGCTCTGTGTCACCTCGTTGACTATGGCTTTCAGTCGTTCCTCGAACTCGCCTTTGTATTTGGCTCCGGCCACGAGGGCGCCCATGTCGAGCGAGAAGATCTGTTTGGAACGGAGGTTTTCAGGCACGTCGCCGCGCACGATTCTCTGTGCCAGACCCTCGGCTATGGCAGTCTTGCCGGTGCCTGGCTCGCCTATGAGCATGGGATTGTTCTTGGTGCGTCGGCTCAATATCTGGAGCACACGGCGTATCTCGTCGTCGCGCCCTATCACCGGGTCGAGTTTGCCCTGACGTGCGCGTTCGTTGAGGTTTATGGCATATTTGTTGAGTGAATTGTAGGTTTCCTCAGCGCTCTGGTCGGTGGCTTTCTTGCCTTTGCGCAACTCTTCGATGGCCGCCTTCAGCTCTTTGTCGGTCAGTCCGGAGTCCTTCAGGATGGAGGACGCGGGCGAGGCGATCTCGAATAGTGCGGTGAGTAGCGCTTCGAGCGTGACATATTCGTCGCCCTGCTTCTTGGCGATGTCTATGGCTCTCTGCAGCACGTCGTTTGACGTGCGGCTCAGGTATGGCTCTCCGCCCGACACTTTGGGCTGCGATGCTATCTCGCGGTCTATGGCGGCATTGACGGTGGTGATATTGGCGCCGGTCTTCGCGAAGATAAACTTCACGAGCGACTCGCCCTCCGACATCACGGCCTTAAGGATATGCACCGGCTCAATGGCCTGACAGCCGTTGGCGCGTGTCAGCTCCACTGCTTTCTGGATGGCTTCCTGTGACTTGATGGTAAAATTATTGAAATTCATATCCTGGATAAATAAACAGTTTTTTAGAGTATGTTTGAATTTTACTTCTATTCACTCCAAGAGGATTTTCGGAGAGATTTGCGTGAGTTGAAGAGGGAGCGATGCGGGCATCGTGACCGATGAGACTTGACGCAAATCGCCCGAAAAGACCTTTGAGGGGATAGAAAGAAGTTCATATATATTTTTCGTGTTAAATTCAAACATACTCTTAGATTCTTTGCTGGACTTGACCGGATTGTGGCTCCGACCGGATGCCGGCATGTGCGCCCCGGCGGGTTGCAAGCTGTCGGTGTGATGCGGCGGCTGACCGCAGGGATCTGCCGTCTGCTGATTTTCTAACAATCTCACGACGGCAAAAGTTGGTAATTGCCAACATTTTTACTGCTTGCTTGCCGTAAATTCGGCCAGAATGTCTAATTTTGTAACTGCAAACAGTATGCCACAATGAAAAAGTTACATAATGTCATAATCCGAGTGGCCGTTGTCATGATCGCTTTCGTGGCCGCGCCGCGAATGACGGCTCAGGATACCTATTTCCAGTTGCCTATAGTGCCCGACTCGCTTCAGGGACTGCAGCCAAGAGTCGACTATCTGATCGAACACTACTGGGATTTCTGTGATTTCAACAAGGCTTTCAGCAATCGCGAGCGCATGGGAGAGAGCTTCAGGTCCTATCTCAATCTGATGCCCCACGCCTCGGCCCGACAGGCCCATAAATGCATCGCAAAGCTGCTCAAGACACTTGAAAAACGTCCCGAAGATATGACGTTTCTGGCCAATACGGCCGAGCAGCATGTGCATTCCGACACATCGGAGATCTACTCCGACGAGCTGTATCTGCCATTCATACGCGCGGTGGTCGACAACAAGCGCGTCGACAAAAGCATAAAGGCGCGCTACGAACATCAGGTGAGGGTGCTTTCGGCATCGCAGGTGGGCATGTCGGCTCCCGTATTTGACTTTACCGACCGCGACGGCAACCGGCGCACCTTCGCTCCGGATTCGGCCGAGGTGACGCTGATCTATTTCTTCGACACAGAGTGTAGCGACTGTCATCTGGCGCGTACACGCCTTAACGCCAACATACCGACCTCGCGATATCTTGATGCCGGACTGGTAAGGGTTGTGGCCATATCGGCCGAGGAACCCGACGAGGAGTGGCGTGAGAAAGTTAAGAATTTCCCGTCGACATGGACCGTCGGCTCTGCCCCCGACATCGATACGGTCTATGATATCAAGTCGACCCCGTCGTTCTATATACTTGACGAGAATTCGGTGATACGAATGAAGAATGCGAACATCGACACCGTTCTGACTATCATGTCGCGTCTTTGACTCGCTCCGGCCGTCGGGCGCCGTCATGTCCCTTAACATAAAAACTCTTCATGATGTCGAAACTCAATAAACTCATAGCGCATACATTCGTGAAATGCACGGGTTATACCTACAGCAACATGGCCCGGCTGTTCATGCGCCTTTTTGTCGGAGTGATGTTCATGCAGTTCGGCATACGCCATCTTGTGGCGTTCGAGCAGTTGCGCCATACATTCCCGTCTATGTTCGGACTTCATTCCGAAACGTGTCTGATCATCATGATTGTGATCGAGATCGTGTGCTCGCTGTTCATTATGGTGGGTTTCCTGACCAGGATAGCTGTGGTGCCACCTGCGCTGTCAATGATGGCGGCGGAGTACTATATGCTCCATAATCTGCTGCCCAACGTGTCGGTCTACGGCCTGTCGGACACGCAGCCGGGCTGTCTGCCCATAATGTTCATAGGCATCTACCTGTATATTTTGCTGGCCGGGCCGGGCAAGATCTCGCTTGATTATTTCATCTCGCTGTTCCTGATAAGCCGTCAGGGCAAGAGCGGCGACGAGGAGCTTGAAGATGTCTGAACCATGAGGATCGCAGCGTTGATATCAGGTGGCGTCGACAGCGCCGTGGCTGTCCACCGGCTGGTGGAGCAGGGTCACGACGTCAGCCTGTTCTATATCCGTATCGCGTCCGACGACGGCCGCGGCGACTGCTCGGCCGAAGAAGATCTCGAGATGTGCCGTCTGATCGCGTCGCGCTATGGCTTGCCGCTCGATACGGTCGATCTCAACAAGGAATACTGGGAAAGTGTCATGGAGTATGCCCTCCGCACGGTCCGTCAGGGACTGACTCCCAATCCCGACATAATGTGCAACAGGTTCATCAAGTTCGGCTACTTCGAGGAGCGCCGCGGCTACGAGTTTGACTATACGGCCACGGGGCATTATGCACGCACGCTGACCGACCCGGCCGACGGGCTCGTATATCTTGCCACGGCGCCCGATCCTGTCAAGGATCAGACCGATTTTCTGGCGCGCATAAGTTATCGCCAGCTGAGTCACGCGATGTTCCCGATCGGCGACCTGCCCAAAGCGGAAGTGAGGCGGATGGCTGTGGAGCTGAATCTGCCCAACGCCCGACGACGCGACAGCCAGGGGATCTGCTTCCTCGGAAAAATCAACTACAACGACTTCATACGCCGTCATCTCGGCGAGCGTCCCGGACCGATTATCGAGATAGAGAGCGGCCGCAAGCTCGGAGAGCACCGCGGCTACTGGTTTCATACGATCGGACAGCGCAAGGGGCTCGGTCTGAGCGGCGGACCATGGTATGTGGTGGGAAAGAACATCGTGGACAATGCCGTCTACGTCAGCGGAGGCTACGGCACTCTGAGGCAGTATGGCCGCACCATATGTCTCGACGAGATGCACTGGATCACGCGCGATCCCTGGCCCGACCGGTGCGACGCCGAGCCGATAGTGTTCAAAAACCGTCACATGCCGGAATTCATAGAGGCCACACTCACACGCCTCGGACAGTCGCGCTACGTCATAGAAAGCTCGCAGCCGGTGCAGGGAATCGCTCCGGGGCAGTTTGCCGTGATATATACCCCCGACAGGCGCATCTGTCTAGGCAGCGGCATCATCACCACCGACGATCCTCGTCATTTCAAACTCACACAGCCATGTCAGAACGAATCCGACTGAGAGTGCTCGGGCTGTCGTACAGCCAGCTGCAGAACGGCGCATACGCGCTGATACTTGCCGAGGCCGATGGCCCCGGACGCATTCCGGTCGTGATCGGGCCGGCCGAAGCCCAGTCGATAGCCATAAGGATGGAAAGCGTGACTCCTCCGCGGCCTATGACCCACGATCTGTTTGTCAGCTTCGCCCACGCCTTCGGCGTCAAGCTGCGCGAGGTGTTCATCTATCGGTTTGAGGACGGGATATTCTCCTCCGAGCTGACATTTACCGACGGTGACCGCACGGTGACTATCGATTCACGTACATCCGACGCCATAGCCATAGCGATGCGCACATCGGCGCCTATCTACACCACGCGCGCGATTCTTGACGAAACCGGATTCGAGGTGGAGGAAACGACCGACGACCCTTCCGACCGCGATGACCGCGAAGAGTCTTCCGATCCGGAGCCGCGGCTTGAAAACTATGCGGTCGAAGAGCTTGAGCGCACCCTGCAGAAGCTTATAGGCGAGGAAAACTACGAGGAGGCGGCACGTGTGAGCCGCATACTCGAAGACAAGCGGCGCCGACGCCCGTCGGACGACGCCGACTGAGATCCGCACCTGTTGCAGGACACCAAATTGACACCATCACAACTCGATAATCACATTATACCGACAGTCTACAGCAATGCTTAAATTACGGCTTATAATCCTCAATTTTCTACAGTTCGCTATCTGGGGAGCTTATCTCACCTGTCTGGGTCAGTATGTCGGCGCGGCAGGTCTGGGAAGCGACATAGCTCTGTTCTATTCGGTGCAGGGAATGGTGTCGATATTCATGCCCGCTCTGATGGGAATACTGGCCGACCGCTGGATTCCGGTCAACCGTGTGCTCGGCATCTGTCATCTGCTCGCGGCTCTGTTCATGGGAGCTGCCTGGTGGTATGGCCATACCCATCCGCAGCTTGAGTTCGCGCCGTTTTTCACGCTCTACACGCTGAGCGTGGCATTCTATATGCCTACGATCGCGCTGGCCAATTCCACAGCTTTCAAGGCACTGAAGATGAAAGGCTACGACACAGTGGCGGCATTCCCTCCCATCCGCACGCTCGGCACAGTCGGATTCATCGCGTCGATGTGGTTTGTCAATTCAGTTTATTATCATGCCGGAGAGTGGGGCTTTACGCTCTCCGACGCCAACCCGATGAGCACCTATCGTTTCCAGTACACCGATATGCAGCTGCTCGCTTCGGCCGTGCTCGGACTGATTCTCGGCGTGTTCGCGTTCACTCTTCCGGTCAGCCCCGTAGACCGCAGCGCAGCGCAGGGACGCAGCGTGGCCGACACTCTCGGCCTCTCGGCATTCAGGCTGTTTGCCGACCGTCGCATGGCTCTATTCTTCGTCTTCTCGATGTTGCTCGGAGTGGCCCTGCAGATTACCAATGGCTTTGCCACCACGTTTATCACCTCCTTCAAAGGGGTCGAACAATATGCTTCGACTTTCGGAGCCAACAACGCCACTCTGCTCACTTCGCTGTCGCAGGTCAGCGAGGCGCTGTGCATATTGCTTATCCCGTTCTGTCTGCGTCGTTTCGGCATAAAGCGTGTGATGCTCATAGCCATGCTGGCATGGGTGCTGCGCTTCGAGTTTTTCGCCATAGGCAATCCCGGTCCGGGGGTGTGGCTCTTCATCCTGTCGATGATAGTCTACGGCGTGGCTTTCGACTTTTTCAATGTCAGCGGCGCACTGTTTGTCGAGCAGGAGACTTCAGAGCGAGTCAAGTCGTCGGCACAGGGACTGTTTATGCTGATGACCAATGGCATAGGAGCATCCGTAGGCACGCTGATAGCAGGAGCGGTGGTCAACCGCTATGTCAGCTGGCAGACCATGCCCGACGGACGGTCCTATATGCTTGGCGACTGGTCGACCCCATGGACTATATTTGCACTCTATGCGTTGGTGGTGGCCATTCTGTTCGCGATATTCTTCAAGTACCGTCATAATCCGGCACCCGACCGCCGCAGTATTGCCAAGGCGGAGGATGCCGCTCTGGAGATAGAATGATATGATACAGTTCTATGCACCCGACATAGCCGACACGCTCACGCTTCCCGAAAGCGATTCGCAGCACGCCGTCAGAGTGCTGCGCCTTCGCGAGGGCGACGAGCTGACAGTGGTCGACGGCAAGGGACGCCGCTACCGTTGCGTCATCACCGGTGCGCATCAGCGCCACACCACCGTGGAGATTCTCTCATCCGAGACGCTGCTCCCTTCGTGGTCGGGCGAGATAGTGGCCGCGGTGGCGCCGTCAAAGCATCTCGACCGCATGGAGTGGATGACCGAAAAGCTGACCGAGATAGGTGTTGACCGTATCATACCGTTGCTGTGCCGCCGTTCGGAACGACGTGAGCTGAAGCCCGAACGGCTCGAAAAGATTGCTGTGGCGGCCATGAAGCAGTCGCTCAAGGCTGTGCTTCCGGTCGTCGAACCGATGACCCCGGTTGGCGAGGTGACGGCACGCTATGCCGGAGCACAGGCGCTGATAGCCTACTGCGACCGTTCGATACCGCGCCGCGAGCTTGTGGCGACATATCGCAGCGGAGCGCCTGTCACAGCCATAATGATCGGCCCGGAGGGCGATTTCGCTCCCGAAGAGATCAAGGCGGCGCTTGACGCGGGCTGGAAACCGGTGGCTCTCGGCCCGGAACGTTTGCGTACCGAAACGGCGGCTCTGCGGGCTGTCGACGCTATCCATATACTCGACCAATACCGTTCAATCACAGATAATCCAGAAATATGAAATCAATAAAACCATCGGATAATTTCTTTCTTCTCGCCGGTCCGTGCGTGATCGAAGGCGAGCGCATGGCTCTCGACATTGCCGGGCGTATAGTGGAGGTCACGAGCCGCCTGGGCATACCCTATGTGTTCAAAGGCTCCTATCGCAAGGCCAACCGCTCGCGGCTCGATTCGTTCACCGGCATCGGCGACCTTGAGGCACTGAGGATTCTCGCCAAAGTCAGGGAGGAGTTCGGAGTGCCTGTGGTGACCGACATACACTCGCCTGAGGAGGCCGACATGGCCGCGGAGTTTGTCGACGTGCTACAGATCCCGGCATTCCTGTGCCGTCAGACCGATCTGCTTGTGGCGGCGGCCCGCACCGGCCGTGATGTCAACGTCAAGAAGGGCCAGTTTCTCTCGCCCGAAGCCATGGAGTTCGCCGTGCAGAAGGTGCGCGACGCCGGTTGCGACGATGTTGCTGTGACGGAGCGCGGAGTGACATTCGGCTATCAGGATCTGGTGGTGGACTACCGCGGCATACCGGTCATGAAGAGTTTTGGCTGTCCGGTGGTGCTCGACTGCACTCACTCGCTTCAGCAGCCCAATCAGACCTGCGGAGTCACGGGCGGACGTCCCGACATGATCGAGACCATAGCCCGATGCGGCATAGCCGCCGGTGCCGACGGACTCTTCATCGAAACACATCCCGAGCCTTCGAAGGCAAAGAGCGACGGCGCCAATATGCTCCGGCTCGATCTTCTGCCCGGACTGCTTGAGCGACTCACGCGCATCCGCACCGTTATAAACGAAATAGTGACAGAATCATAAAAATGTTGCCAATGAAACCGTTCATCGCATTTCTGCTATTGATGGCCGCGCCCATACCCTGCGTGGCGCAGTCGTCATCCAATTCGGCCATGAGCGTGGCCGTGATGAGGGTCTACGACAAAATGATCGAAAATGATCCGACCGACTACGAAACTCTGCTGGCAAGAGCCGGTGAGCTATACAACCGCGACGAGTATCTCAAGGCGATCTCCGATCTCGATCAGGCGCTCCGCTACGCGCCCGAATCGGCTCGTGAGGTGCGTTTCTCCGCCCATCAGCTTCGTGCCGGAGCGAGAGAGCGCATGGGTCGCTACAGCGATGCCCTCGACGACCTCAATGCCGCGCTGCAGCTTGATCCGTCGGCCTATACATGTCTCTACCAGAGAGCCAACGTGCTCTACGAACTTGGCCGTTACGCCGATGCGCGGGCCGACTATCAGCGGTTGCAGCGTCAGTTCCCTCACTCGCAGGAGGCTGTCTTCGGCCTTGCGCGCTGTGCCGCCCGGGAGCAGAATTTCGGCATGGCCAACGATCTGGCCGACCGTGCTGTCGATTACGCCCCCGACAAGGCCGAGAGCTACATACGGCGTGCTTCGGTCCGCACTCTGCTCGGCAACACCGAGGGGGCTGTCGACGACTATATCATAGCCCTGTCGATGGACAGCAATGTCAATGCCAAGGCACTCAACGAGCTTGTGGTGCTTGCCCGCACCAATTACCCGGCGGTCATGAACGGACTGTCGAGAGCCATACGCCAGGCGCCGAGAGTCGGGATGTTCTACTATATCCGCGCGGCGATCGCCGAGAGCCACTACAACTACACGGCCGCGATCGAGGACTACGACAAGATACTCAACGACGGCCTCTATTCCTATGCCGGGCTCAATTCGTCGCTGGCCAAATGTTTCTATGCTATCGGACAGTATGACACCGCTCTGGCAAATGCCGACTACGCCATATCGGCCACTGAGGAAAACGCTCCTTACTACGCTCTGAAGGCGCGTATCCTTTGTGCGCTCGGCGAATACCGCGAGGCTCTTGTCAATGCCGATCAGGCGCTTTCCAAGCAGCCGGGACTGGTAGAGGGTCTGGAGGCTAAGGCGGCAGCCGATCTGGCGCTCGGACATCCTCACGACGCATCGGTGAGTCTGGCTGAGGCAATACTCGACAGCCCCAACGATCCGCGGCTGTTGCTGCTTCGCGCGTGGGTGTGCTCCGACAGTCTTGACCAGGCGCCGCTCTCGAAGCTTCTCTGCCAGCGTGCGGTCGAAGCCGCCTCGGATATGTCGCCCGATAATGTGCGGTCGCTTCTCGGATTCGCGCTGCTGCAGCTCGAACGCGTAGAAGAGGCCGACCGGTGGATGGAGAATATACTCAATTCACAGCCCGACTATGACGGGATGATCCATTATTATGCATCATGCTATTATGCCCGCCGTGGCATGATCGACCGGGCTGTCGACTGCGCGCAGCTTGCCATGCAGAACGGATATGCCGACTATCACAACTGGATGGATCTCGATCTCGGATATGTCAACGTGGAGCCGTTGCGCTCTGATCCGCGCTTCCATCAGCTGATGGTGCGCTACGCCTCGATATTCAACCGCTGAAACATCAGCGCGTCGACCCATTGCCGGCCGCGGCGGATCCAGCTCCGCAGGCGGCCGGCTGTCGTAAATCCGGCACTGGTGAATGCGTGGCATGCGGCAGTGTTGTCGATTGCCGTCATGGCCCAGAGCTGATTCATGCCGAGATGCAGCGATGCGTATTGCCATAAAAGTGTCAGGGCGCGTGTGCCGAAGCCGTGGCCGCGTGCGTTTTCATCAATGATGATTCCGATGCCTGCACGAAGGCTCAGCGGATCGAAGTCGTAGAGATCCACGGCACCTGCGGCATTGCCTGTGGCGTTTTCAACAACGATCAGCCTCAACTGCCGCGCAGCGAATAGATCGGCGTCGTAATTGGCGATATATTCGGCTATTGCATGCCGCGATAGCGGTGCTCCCTGGCTTCCGGCCGACCATAGCCGTGTGTCGTTTTCCCATCGGATCATCGCATCGAGATCCGACGGTTCGAGTGCGCGCAGGGATATCGTTCCGTCATTGAGAAGTGTCTCGGTTTTCATCTGTTGGTTTTTATTGCTCCGGTGAATGTGTGCTGTGTCCGGCAGTCGGATATACCGCACGCAGCGGACGTATGCTTACGTCGTAGAGCGTTCCGTCCGAGCGGCGCGGTTTTCCCGTCAGGCGGTAGTAGAAGGTGCGCTGTATGTCCCACGATTTGAATTTCATACGGCGTGTTTCGCCGGGTGGTATGTCGGTGTCAAGCCACATCGTCGCTTCGTGGAGCTGACGGCCGTGTGCGTCGAGATACGTTATCCTGAGCTGTACCCCCGTCAGCCGGCGTCGGCTGTGGTTGGTTATGAAAAGGGTTTCGCTGGCCGACCTGAGCGGCTTGTCGTAGCCCGAAACGTCGATCATGCCATGCGATGGGGTCACCGTGTCGGCGGCGTCCGCTGTCATGGCCGTTGTTGGAGCCGACAGCCGCGTCTGTGGCCGCAGACCGCGCCGGGTAGTGCGGTCGGGAGTCCCTGCGGCGGCAATGATCATGGCTGCGAGAGCGGCGATCGTGACGAGTGGCCGTGTCATAAATATCGCGGAGTGGCCGGAATGGCCGGTTGTGGTATGATCTTGAAGCATATCTGTGCGGCCTGAGGTGTGGCGCGGCGGTGACGTATCACCCGTCTGAACATATATGGGAGCAGGCGGGTGAGGTCAAGGTAATATTCGCCGCGGGCTTTGGTGAAGGCCAGCCGCGAGGCTTCCTCTCCGAGCCTTATGGTGAATCGTCCGCCTGATAGGCGTCCCTGCCCGTCGGTGGAGATCCGTGCGTCGAAAGTGGTGGAGTCGCCGGCCGGAGTGGCCTCGCCTATGAGGGTTCCGGGACGAACGGTGCGGTCGGCGCTGCTGACCACCGTAAGCCTGTAGACAGTGGCTCCTGAGGGATCGTCGCGGCGTTCGATGGCCATAAGTGAGCCGTCGGCGGGAAACTGCCATATCCCTTCGATCGGATGCGGGCCGGAGGCTATGATCCGTGCCGCCACGGAGTCAATGTTGTCATACCCTCGGCTGAAGCCGGTGGCGCTGATGGCCTGGACGGTCAGAAGCATGAGAGCAAGGAGGAGAGGACGGAACATGTCGTGTCAGATTCATGTATTGGCAAACGTGTAGGCGAATCCAAACGACAGGATCTCCTTGAACTGGAATTTCGACCAGCCGCCGTCGCGTACGCTCGACGTGTCATAGCGCATGTGGGCGTATATGTTGGTCGAGAGATAACGGTTGATGTTAAACGACAGGGTGTGCTCCCAGTCGCCCTGAAAGCGTGAGTAATCCGAAAAGAGGAACAGTCGCGACTGATACTTGATGTTGTAGGTTATCTTCCAGCTGAGCTTGTATTCGGCGTTTGAACCGTATTCGCAACGGGCATTGCGTCCCGGACGTATACCGTATGATTCTTCGTTGATTCTTTGCGAGATGCAGGTAGAGAGCTGCCACGACAAAGGAGCTATAGTAGCGTTGAAATCAAATGTCTTCTTGTCGTTCTGATAGTTGTAGGTCATACCGAGACCGAGGTTTAGCTCGCCCGGCGAGAGAAATGCCGATTTGAGTTTGTCGGAGTTGGAGGGGTAGGAGTTGAAAAGCTGTGTCTTGAACTGCAGATTGAGCGAATAGTACCATCTGCGCGCTGCTTTGTAGCCGAATGTGGAGTTGATCTGCAGCAGATCCTCCGATATGTTCATCGAGCGGATGGTGTCGTCGGGGGCGGTGTTGGTGCCGAGTTTGTAGCCGGCCGATGTTTCGAAGAGCAGATTGGGATAATAATGCTGGTTGAGCTTCACGTTATAGGCGGCGTTCACCAGCATTATAAGGCTGCGGTTGCCGCCCTGATACCAGTTGGGCGACACATAGGCCTGTGAGAACTGGGCGGTGACAGCCAGGCTCTGTATCCATATCTTGCGGTCGATCTCTGGAGCAAGGGAGGTGACTTCGTTGCGGCGGTCGCCGACGGCGCGCTCCTGCATCTCGATGCGCCGGGTGTGCGGATTGATTATCGCCGCATATTCCTTGGGGCGCTCGGGAAGCATCCACACGTTGTATCTCACCGCTTGCGGATTCTGCGACATGTATTGCTGACGCGCGCGTGCGACCAGAAGCCGGCCCCGTTTCAGGTCGTCGAGCCAGTAATATGCGTCGCCGGCTATGGCTGAATGCTCGGGACGTTCCAGAGTCAGGGTGTCGAGAAACTGGTAGCCGTCGAATACCGGTTTCGAGTAGTCGCCGGCAGGTATTGGAAAAATCGTTCTGTAATAGTCCGTGATGATGGTGTCGGGCTCTATGTTGGCGGTATCGAGCATGTGGATGTCGTCGGCAAGCTCGTCGTCAAACCAGGGCAGGATGATGACAGTGTCGGGATCGTTCGACACAGTGTGCGCTGTTTCGCCATACGCAGGCTGAATGGTTTCACGGCAGAGCGCGGATCTCAGCGGTGTGGCGGCCGCTACGGCTCCTGAAATGGCTGAAAGAGCCAATAGGGTCATGTGCAGTATCAGTCTTTTCATTGTCATTACAAGAAACGTGAATTGCAAAATTACATATTTTTTTTATAAAATAATGTGTTGACATGGGCGTTTTTTCGGTTTTTGCGCTCACGGCAAGGTGGAAGTTTTAATAAAATTGACTAACTTTGTTAACTCAATGTCTTACCTTAAACTTCAATATCAATCAATGGAACAGACTTTATTCTGGATTGTGCCTGCGGCAGCTGTCATAGCTCTCCTGCTCGCATGGTATTTTTATCGAGGGATGATGCGCCGCAGCGAGGGCACCGAAACGATGCAGCGAATAGCATCTCACGTGCGCAAGGGAGCTATGTCATATCTGCGCCAGCAATACAAGATCGTTGGCATCGTGTTTCTGGCTCTGGTGATCGTGTTTTCGATTATGGCCTACGGATTCCAGCTGCAGAATCCATGGGTGCCGGTGGCATTCCTGACCGGAGGATTCTTCTCCGGACTGTCGGGCTTTCTGGGCATGAAGACAGCCACAAATGCTTCAGCCCGAACAGCCAATGCCGCGCGTGAGAGCCTTAACGGAGGCCTCAATGTGGCATTCCGCTCCGGCGCTGTCATGGGACTCGTTGTCGTGGGGCTGGGACTGCTCGACATCTCGATATGGTATGTGCTGCTCAATATGTTTGTCGACAATGCCAATCCCATGCAGAAGATGACTATGATCACCACTACCATGCTGACATTCGGCATGGGTGCTTCCACGCAGGCGCTTTTCGCCAGAGTGGGAGGCGGCATCTATACCAAGGCCGCCGACGTGGGCGCCGACCTTGTAGGTAAAGTCGAGGCCGGCATACCGGAGGATGATCCGCGCAATCCCGCGACTATAGCCGACAATGTGGGCGACAATGTGGGCGACGTGGCTGGCATGGGCGCCGACCTCTACGAGAGCTATTGCGGCTCTATCCTTGCCACAGCCGCACTCGGAGCAGCCGCATTCATGCAGGCTGCGGTTCCCGATCCGGCCATGCAGGTCAAGGCGGTCATCGCCCCGATGCTTATAGCGGCAGTGGGCATCATATTGTCTATCATAGGTATATTTACGGTTCGCACACGCGAGGACGCCGACATGAAGGGACTTCTGAAGGCTCTGTCGCGCGGCACCAATCTCAGTTCGGCGCTGATCGTGGCCGCCACGTTCGGCATACTCTGGGTGCTTCAGATCACCAACTGGGCGCTCATCGGATGTTCGGTGGTGGTGGGGCTGCTCGTGGGTATTGTCATCGGACAGGCCACGGAGTACTATACCTCGCAGAGCTATAAGCCTACACAGCGGCTCGCCGAATCGGGAAAGACCGGGCCGGCAACGGTGATCATATCGGGTGTGGGGCTCGGCATGGTGTCTACGGCAATACCGGTAATAGCTGTGGTGGCGGGCATAATACTCTCCTACTGGTTTGCGTCGGGATTCGACTTCACCAATGTGGGCATGGGACTTTACGGCATAGGCATCGCGGCGGTAGGCATGCTGTCGACACTCGGCATCACACTCGCTACCGACGCCTACGGCCCGATCGCCGACAATGCCGGCGGCAACGCGGAGATGAGCGGACTCGGCGAGAGTGTGCGCAAGCGCACCGACGCGCTCGACTCGCTCGGCAACACTACGGCCGCCACAGGCAAGGGATTCGCGATCGGATCGGCAGCTCTGACCGGACTGGCGCTGTTAGCTTCATATATCGAAGAAATACGCATAGGTCTCGACCGTCTGGGGCAGACTTTCATACAGCTCGGCGACCGTGCGGTGGCTCTCCACGACGCTACGTTTACTGATTTTATGGCCTATTTTGAGGTCAACCTTATGAGCCCCAAGGTGCTTTCGGGCATGTTTATCGGCTCCATGATGGCTTTCCTGTTCTGCGGACTGACCATGAACGCCGTCGGACGCGCAGCAGCCCACATGGTCGACGAGGTGCGCCGCCAGTTCCGTGAGATCAAGGGTATTCTCGAAGGGAAAGCCGATCCCGACTATGCACGCTGCGTGCAGATCTCCACAAAAGGAGCGCAGCGCGAGATGGTGTTTCCGTCGGTGCTCGCCATTGTGGCTCCGATCATCACCGGACTCGTGTTTGGAGTGCCCGGAGTGATCGGCCTGCTGACCGGCGGACTGTCGGCCGGATTCGTGCTGGCAATATTCATGGCCAACTCAGGCGGTGCCTGGGATAATGCCAAGAAATATGTTGAAGAGGGCAACTTCGGCGGCAAGGGAAGTGAAGTGCATAAGGCTACGGTCACCGGCGATACAGTGGGCGATCCGTTCAAGGACACTTCCGGCCCGTCGCTCAACATCCTTATCAAGCTGATGTCAATGGTGGCCATCGTGATGGCCGGACTGACAGTCAGCTGGTCGCTCTTCTGATCGCACCATTATGACTGTGACAAATTAATCTCAAAAACCACTCGCAGCCTATTCATGCGGGTAGCTTATAAAATCAGGCCGCGGCTTCAGCAAGTCGCGGCCTGATTTATATTCTTTTGATTTTATCGGCGTGGCATAGAATGTTGCCGGAGCTGTTATGGCACCGGGTTCCGTTCCCGGGCGTTATTTCACCCAGAGCATCGGGTTGAGCTTGGTGCGCTCTTTGCGCAGCTCGAAGTGAAGTATGGAGCGGTCATCTTCGTCAGGGTCGGGATATATGGTGCCGAGTGTCTGTCCGGCATCTACATCCTGCCCTTTATGGACATCAATCTGCGATAGATTGGCGTAGATGGTCAGGTAGTTGCCGTGACGCACCATGATGATCGTGCCGTAGCCGGGCTGCTTGAATATTTCAGATATCCGGCCCTTGAACACTGCGCGGGCTTTGCCGCCCCCTACGGCCTCTATGTCGATGCCTGAATTGTCGGTCTCCACATGTTCGAGTTCGGGGTGTTTCTGGCGTCCGAATCCGCGTACCACACGGTAGCGTCCGGCCACAGGAAACAAGAGCCGTCCCTTGTTGCTCTCGAAGCTTCCTGTGAGGGCGCGGTCGGCAGCTGCGACGCTTGTCGGAGCGGCTGCTGTGGATTTGGTAGGTTTCGCCGCAGTGGAGGTTGCCGGTGTTTTCGCTTCGGCAGTGGCTTTGCCGGTCGATTTTGCATTACCGGCTTTGCGCTGCGCTTCCTTTTCGCGGCGTTCGGCCTCGCGCTGCTCTTTCTCCCGCCGGCGTTGTTCTTCGGCTATCAGTTTGTCAAGTTCGCTGTCGAGGGCGCGAGCTTTCCGCTCTTTCTCTTTAAGAAGAGCTTTGAGCGATGATCCTTCGCTGCGCAGCTTGCCCACGAGCTGGTCGGTTTCCTTGCGTTGTGCCTCAAGCTGCCGCTGTGACAGCGACATGCGTGCCACGGCCACGCTGCGCTCGCGGCGGAGGGTGTCGAGGCCAAGGCGATGGAGCTCGAGCGAATCGGCTGCGCGGCTGATGCGCTCTGTCTGGTTGCGTCGCCACTGGCCGAAGCGTTGCAGGTAGCGTACTCTCTGCCATGCGTGGCTGAATGTTTCGGATGAGAATATGAAGGCGAGAGTGTTCATCGCTCCGTTGCTCCCCTGGGTACTTCTCAACGCCGAGGCGTAGGCCTGTCGCATCGCCTCCACGCGGCTTTGCAGCGCGGCTATTGAATCGGCGGTGGCTGCTATGCGGCTGTCGAGCGAGTCGACTCCCTGCTGCATTTTTCCGATTTCACGCGTGGTGTTGGTGATTTCGCCCGAGAGGGCATTGAGCCGTGCGAGCTGCCGGCTTGTCTCGCGTGTGTTGGCCGTGATTTTTTTCGAGGTTTCGGCTATCTCGCGTTTCGTATCTCGCTGTTCGGTGCGCACGCTGTTGATGTCGCGCTTCGCCCGACGTTTTTTCTGTGTCGCTGCGTCGGCAGTGGCTGCTACGATGAGTGCGGCGGCAAGAAATGTGATGATTGATCTCATTAGAGGGTTAGCAGTTTCGTCAGATCTACTTCGCTGTATCCTTCGGGAATGGTTATAGGCCGTGCGGTCGCGTCATCGTTCCAGCGTGCCCGTCCGAAGTCCCATTCGATGGTGCCGCTGATGCTCTTTCCTTTGATCTCGGAGCGCCACGTTGTCTTTGCGGCCATCGTACCGTAGGGTGTAGCGGTCGGATCGGTCTGCTCTATGGAGATCGCGTCGGAGCTGCCCCTGACGGTGGCGCTCGATGCAGTGTCGTCAATGCCGAGCAGCAGGTTCTGGAGGGTGGTCATGTCGAGTCCGGAGCGACGCATGAAGTCGGCCGGATCGACACAGATATACTTCTTGTGGAATTTGTCGATCACCATGGCCGAGTCAGCGGTCAGCCGGGCCTGTGCCACCTCCATGCCGAGCATTCTGAACGACAGGTTGACCGCGCGGCCGCGTTCGAATATGGCGGTGCCGCTGAGCGATGCCTTCTGCGGCTCTGCTATCCGGATCTTCACGGGGATGCTGAGCGCGCTCCATTGCGATGTGGCCGTCACGGCGCTCTCCTTGTGGCTGCGGCATCCTTCCAGACATGCTGTGGCCAGCAGAGTCATTATTATCGCGGTGACTGTGGTCAGGTTTAGACGTTTCATTCGGTGTAGATATTTTTCAGACGTATTTTTCGTGCAAGCGTTTCATTCTCCGGATCGAGCTGGAGGGCTTTTTTCCAGAAGGCTACAGCTTCCTGCGGCTTGCGGTCCATGAAATAGATGTCGCCTGCGTGTTCGTAGAGTTCGGCCGACGGGTCGTCGGTGTGTGCCATGGCGTTGTCAATGGCCTCGCGTGCCTGCTCGTATTCCTTCTTCATGAAGAGCACCCACGCGTAGGTGTCGAGCGAGGTCGCCTCTTCGGGACGCGCGGCCACTACTTTCAATATCATATCCATGGCGCGGTCGAGATCGCGGTTTTCGCAGGCGAGATAATAGGCGCAGTTGTTGAGCGCGGTCATGTTCTCCGGATTCAGCGCGAGTGCCTGGGAGTAGTCGGCGAAGGCGCTGTCGAGATCGCCTTTGGCATATCGTGCGTCGCCGCGTGCGGTGGCTATGTCGCTGAGCAGTTCGGTGTCATCGGGAGGGGTGATCATGCGTGCCACTCCGAGCATGACGAGCGCCGAGTCGTATTGCTCGATCTGTGTCAGTCCGGCAGCCTCGAGTATAGGCAGGGTGGGGTTTTCGGGGAAGAAATGCCGCCCGCGTTCGGCTGTGCTCACGGCGTTATCCATCCGCCCGCTCTGCATGTAGAGGCTTGTCAGTGCGAGCCACTGCCGTTCGTCGTTGGGGTTGATGTCGAGCGAGTAAGATGATTGCTCGGCCGCTCCTTCGTAGTCGTTGATCGCTATGAGATAGTCGCGGTAGAGGTTGCGTACGTCGGCTTCATGAGGATGCAGTTCCACGAGCCGCTTGTACATCTTGTCGATGCGGGGCTGCTGCACGGAGTCCTGATAGAGCGACGCGGTGTAGTCGCGTATGATCTGCAGTTTGGGAGCCACGTCGAGGCTCTCCTGTTCGAGGGCGCGGAATATGTCGGCGTCGTAGGCGGCGCTGTCGCCGGTGGCGTTGTAGTAGTTGGCGCGCGAGTAGTAGGCGATGCCGCTGCCGGGATCGATCTCCACGGCGCGGTTGAAGTAGACGAGCGCCGAGTCGGTGTCGCCGAGATCCATCTCCACATTGCCGGCGAATATGTTGTAGTCCACCACTCCGGGAGCCGCGTTCACGAGCCGGCGGGCGTCGGCGATCATCGCGGCGGTGTCGCCCTGCTGATAGTGTAGCTGCACCATCATCTGGGCCAGGCGCACGCTCGGGCCTTCCGATGTCCACAGCGAGTCGTAGAGCAGTCCGGCCTTGGCGAGCGCGCTGTCCGAGCCTTCGGCGGTCAGCGCTTCGGCCAGCCGGAGTGTCAGTTCGGGACGGTGAGGTTGGGTGTTGTGAAGCCGCCCCCATACGTCTATGGCGCGGTCGTTGCGTCCGATCTGCGACGATACGGCGGCAAAGAGCACACATCCATAGAAGTCGTCGGGATTGGAGTCCGCATAGTCGGCCATGAGCTGGTAGCCCCGGGCCATTTCGGCGCTGTCGCCTCTGGCGAGCCTCATGCGCATGTAGCCCAGCTCCATGCCTACGTATTTGTCAGAGGAGTCAAGCTCGTGGGCGCGTTTGAGCAGCTCGTAGTAGGCGTCGGGATGCCCGGTCTGGTTCTGTCGCTGCCCTTCGAGAAAGATGTAGTCGGCCTTGCGCGTGTCGGCCTCGGCGTTGCGGTCGTGGCGCTGTCGGGCGCCTATGGCGGCGATGCCTACGGCTATGGCGGCCAGCAGGGCGGCCATGCGCATTGTCGTGGTGGTGTTCATCATTCGAGTCCGGTATGTCCGAATCCTCCGTCGCCGCGCCGGGTAGCCTCAAGTTGTTCGGCGGGCTCCCATTCCACCTGCGAATAGCGCGTCACTACCATCTGGCAGATGCGCTCGCCGTCGTTAATGGTGAACGGCTTGTCGGACAGGTTGATCAATATGGCGCCGATCTCGCCGCGATAGTCGGCGTCGACGGTGCCGGGGGTGTTTACAAGTGTTATGCCGCTTTTGAGAGCCAGGCCGCTGCGGGGACGCATCTGGCATTCATAGCCTTCGGGAAGTGCTATGCGCAGCCCGGTAGGGATCAGGGCGCGCTCCATAGGCATGAGCGTGACGGGCGCCTCCAGGCATGCGTGGACATCCATTCCGGCGGCCTGAGGAGTTTCGTAGGTGGGCAGACTGTGGCCCGAACGGTTGACGATCTTTACAGTCACTCTGTCCATTTGTATTCGATGATTTCGTGATTGACGATTAAGAGCATGTATGCTGTAACAGTTTCATACTGCTCAAGGATTCAAACAACAAAATTACCCAAAAATATCTCAATCCGCTTTATTTTTATGCCAAAAATGGCGGGTGACAGATTCAAGGCACCCTATTTTTGAGTTTTTTTAAGTTCTTTTATGTATGGGCGGATAAGTCATTTTGCGCTCCAGGATTGTTGTCTTTACTGAAACGCATAGATGTTTGAAAGACTATTGAACGTGACGCACCAACAGGACTATATGCAATTCTACATCCCTCGTCCCTGTTGATCGGGTAGTGATACCGGGCTGCAGGGCTCTCATAAATAAATAGTTGAAACGTGAGAGGAGGAGTCGGCTCAGCCGGCTCCTCCTTTGCGTTTTATCTGCGTGTGGCGGTGAGGGTGGGTTCAGACCGCACGTAGCGGTGTCATACGTTGAAGAGGAAGTGCATTATGTCGCCGTCTTCCACCACATACTCTTTGCCTTCGACTCCCATCTTGCCGGCGGCTCTGACAGCGGCTTCTGAACCGAGCGACACGTAGTCGGGATATTTGATCACTTCGGCGCGTATGAATCCCTTCTCGAAGTCGGTGTGGATGATTCCGGCGCATTTTGGGGCTTTGCTGCCGCGCATGAATGTCCAGGCTCTCACTTCGTCGGGGCCGGCTGTGAAGTAGGTCTGAAGGTCGAGCAGCGAATAGGCCGCGCGTATGAGGCGCGACACGCCGCTCTCTTCGAGGCCGATCGATTCCAGAAATTCGCGGCGCTCCTCGAAGGTGTCGAGTTCGGCTATCTCGGCTTCGGTCTGTGCGGCCACTATCAGCAGTTGTGCGTTCTCGCCTTCGATCGCTTTTCTGACAGCCTCCACGTAGGCATTGCCGGTGGCTGCCGACGAGTCGTCGACGTTACACACGTAGAGCACAGGCTTGTCGGTGAGCAGGCACAGTTCGCGGGCAAAGCGCTGCTCGTCGACCGTATCAAACTTCACCGAGCGCGCCGGGCGTCCCGCCGACAGTGCGTCGTGATAGGCCGACAGCACTTCATACTGCAGCTTTGCCGTTTTGTCGCCGCCGGTCTGAGCCTGTTTCTGGGTGCGGGCCATGCGCGAGTCGACGGTTTCAAGATCCTTCACCATCAGCTCGTAGTCTATTATCTCTTTGTCGCGCACGGGATCTACCGAGCCGTCGACATGGGTGATGTTGTCATCGTCGAAGCAGCGGAGCACGTGGATGATAGAGTCCGTTTCACGGGTGTTGGCCAGAAACTTGTTTCCAAGTCCCTCGCCTTTGCTGGCTCCTTTCACCAGTCCGGCTATGTCGACAATCTCCACGGTGGCGGGTACCACGCTCTTGGGCTGGCACATCTCGACGAGTTTTGTCAGACGGTCGTCAGGGACGGTTATGACTCCGACGTTCGGCTCGATGGTGCAGAACGGGAAATTGGCCGACTGCGCCTTGGCGTTCGACAGACAGTTGAAAAGGGTTGACTTGCCTACGTTGGGCAGGCCTACTATGCCGCATTGTAATGCCATGATTTCAGTGATTTTCGTGTTTTGGTGTGCAAAGTTACTTACTATCTTCCAAATCGCCAACCGTCATTCGGGGGTGCTGACTATGTGCACGTCCATCTGCGGGAAGGGGAAGCTTACGCCGGAGGCGGGCAGCTCGGTGTAGATGCGGCGTATGACGGAGTTGTAGAGTCCCCAGTAGTCCGATGTCCGGGCCCAGGCGCGTACCGTGAGGTTGACGCTGCTGTCGGCGAGCGATGCAATGTCTACCGTAGGATCGGTCACGGGCACTTTTGTCAGTGCGCGTATGGCGGCCTCGGTCTGACGCTGGTGGGCGAGAAGCCTGCGGCGCGGAGAGCTGAATAGGCGGCGCAGCCAGGAACTTTTCTGCGACATCTCGCTGTCCGATGCCGTTTTGATTCCGTTGCTGTCGCTGTCCGGATCGACTTCTTCGGGCTTTACGTCGGCGGCGCGCACTACAAGAGGTTCGCCGGCCAATATGTCGAGTATGGCTTTTTCGGCCGTCTCGAAGCTGTCGCCGTATGAAATGCCTATATCCCACTGTACCCGGCGATACTCCTGGCGCGACCAGTTGTTGATGCTGCCGGTCGACAGCCCGCCGTTGGGTATGATGATCGATTTGTTGTCGGGAGTGCAGATGATGGTGTGGAATATCTGTATTTCGGTCACAGTGCCGGCAAATCCCTGCGCTTCGATATAGTCGCCGATACGATAGGGCTTGAGGAGCAGTATCAGCACTCCTCCGGCAAAGTTCTGGAGGGTGCCGCTCAGTGCCATACCGATGGCGACGCCGACCGATGCGAATACGGCCAGGAATGAAGATGTGTTGATGCCAAGTATGCCTATGACGGTGATGATCAGTATGAAGTAGAGCAATATCTTGATAAAGCTCAGCACGAAGGTGGTCAGCGACTGTTCGACGTTGCGCCGGTGGAGTATCGTGGCGGTGATGGTGAAGAGGCGCTTGATGATGAATTTGCCGGCATAGAACACCACTATGGCTATTGCCAGATGTATGGCGAACTCTATCAGACCCGATACCATGCGGTTGATCAGTTCGTCGAACGACAGTGACTTCAGCGCTTTGAGATCCTGCGCCGCGTCAGGGATCGAGTCGGAGGGTAGCGAGATAGGTATCTGAGAGAGCAGTCTGTAAAAATTGTGTATCATCATGTAGTGTTATGTGTTCGGATGTAGTGTTCAGTCGATATGGTAGGAGGGATTGAGCGAGGTGACGTCGCGGTGCCAGTCGAGGTCGCGGTGGTTATACCATCTGATGGATTTTATCCCCTGGCTGTCGGTGGTGACCGACGGTATGAAGCATCCGAGGCCTGTGTGGCGGCTCATGTCGAGGCCGTAGCTCTGCGGCGTAGCTCCGGCATATACTACTGTGCGGCCGAAAGCGTCGTTCCATGCGTCGAGCAGTCGCGGGTCGACGGGCAGCGCGCGGATATAATCGGCCATGTCCCATGTGTAGGAGGGCACGCTGCGGCGGAAATATGGCACTCTGACATAGTTTGACGGCGGTGTGGCGCCGGTGCGCATGATGTCGGCGGTGGCCTGCGCGAGCTGCTGCAGCGGTTCGGTCATCACCACGGAGATTGTGCAGTATTTGTATTGTACCGTTGGGCCGAGGTAGAAATCAAGTGTGTTGGCCGCGATTTTCGAAAGATCAAGATCCTGTTCGAACATGGCAGGGATGTTGACCGCGTATGGCATCCCTTCAATTGGCAGTTCGGTGCCCGACGATATGATCGCTTTGGCGGCTGTGCGCAGCTGATAGGCCACTTCGACGCTTGCCATGAGGCAGCAGTCGAAATAGATGAAGTCGAAGTCTTCGCCGTCGAGAGCCTGCGCGAGTGTGGTGATCTTCATTGTGGTTCGTCCGGCCGAGGAGTTGTCATCCTGCCCGAAGGAGTAGGTCGACGCTGTGGTGCGTGAAGCCGCGTCGTCGAGCCATCCTGTGCCATGACTCCACATGACAAGCCCGCGCTGTGTGGCGGGAAACAGGGTGCGCACATCCTCGATCACCTGCTGCATCCGGCTGACCGACAGACTCGATTCGTTCTCGGAATAGGATTTGATGACGATGGTCTGTTCGGGGGTGATGACGCGGAGCTCGGGCGCCGATGAAGCGCCGTCGTGATACACCACTAAATTGCCGCCGTTGAGGTGACCGGCACGGGCGGCCGCCTCCATCTGTGCGATGTTGTCGTCATCGACATGGTAATACGAACCGAGGTTGTTGTCGGCCACCATATAGACGAGTATGGTGCGGTCTGTCGCATCAGGTTCAGGTTCCGGTGTCGGTTCGTCGGAGCCTGAGCATGACGGCATCACTGCGGCCGATATGACCGCAAGCAATGAAGTGAATATGTTGGTAAGGTGTCTTCTCATGTGTGAAGTTGTGGGAGATTTTGCAAAGTTACGAATTTTGCCGCAGATGGCGAAAAAGGGCGGTTGGCATAAGGAAGTAAATCAGCTACGCTGTGTCGAAATATTGCATTTCGACACAGCGTAGCTGTAGGGGCTGTAGTTGTCTGTGTAAGTGCCGGTCAGTCGCCGGTGTCAGTGGCCGATGGTTGCGGTGAGTGTTCCCGCGTTTTCGTCGGCTGTGATCTTGACGATGTCGCCGGGCTTGGTGTCGACCGATGTCTCAAGTCCGCGGTAGGCGATCTTGCACGGACCTCCTTTGACTGACTTGATAAGCGCATGGTCGAGATTGCCGCCGCGGGCATATACCGATACTTCGAAATTTCCGCGAGCAAGCAGGCCTTCGATCTGGCTGTCGGCCCAGTCCGACGGAAGAGCCGGCAGAAGGTTGATCGTGCCCGTGTGGCTCTGCATGAACAGTTCGGCTATGCCGGCCGTGCCGCCGAAGTTGCCGTCGATCTGGAATGGCGGGTGGACGTCCCAGAGATTGTCGGCTGTGCCCTGGCGCAGCAGGTTTTTGAAGAGCGTATAGGCGTGGTCGCCGTCGAAGAGGCGTGCCCAGTGGTTGAGTTTCCAGCCCATGCTCCAGCCGGTGGCGGCATCGCCGCGTTCGCGGAGCGTCTGACGGGCAGCGTTAGCCAGTAGGGTATCGGTCATGGCATTGATCGAGCGTCCGGGATGCAGTCCAAACAGATGGTTGGTGTGGCGGTGAAGGTCGTTGGGATCATCGATGTCGTCGCTCCACTCCTGAAGCTGTCCGTGGCTGCCTATGCGGTAGGGGGCGATGCTGTCGAGAAGGCTCTGCCATTCTTTGACTGACTCCTGGTCGGTATCGAGTATCCGGGCGGCCTCTATCGCGTCAAGCAATATCTCACGGGTGACGGCGTTGGCGTAGGTGGCTCCGAGATCGCACTGCCCATGTTCAGGCGAATAGCTCGGGGCGGCCGTGTAGGTGTCTCCGTTCTTATAGAGCAGGTCGGAAGCGAAGTCGGCGCTCGACTTTATGATCGGATAGCCTGTTTCGCGGAGCCAGTCGGTGTCGCGGGTATAATCGTAGTATTCCCATATCTGCGACGCGAGCCAGGGACCGGCGCTCGGGTTGTAGTTCCATGTCATGTCGCCCGAGTTGAGCGGAGCGGTGAACCCGAATATGTTTGTGGATATGCCGGCTGTCCATCCGCGGGCGTTCCAGTAGTCGCGGGCTGTGTTTTCACCCGGTTTGACAAGGCCGCGGATATAGTCTATATATGGCACGAAGCATTCGAGCAGGTTGGTCGATGTTGCAGGCCAGTAGTTCATCTGCACGTTGATGTTGTTGTGGTAATCCACGCGCCACGGTCCGTCGAGATTGTTGTGCCAGATTCCCTGCAGGTTGGCCGGCATACTGCCGGGACGCGACGATGATATGAGCAGATATCGTCCGAAGTTGAAATAGGTTTCTTCCAGACCGTGGTCGGCAGCGCAGTCGCGGTAGGCGGCCAGACGGCGGTCGGTGGGCAGCGGGGCGGGGCGTTGCTCTCCGGGGTTGATGGCGAGCTTCACTCTGTCGTATAGGCTGCGGTAGTCGGCGAGATGGTCGGCGTAGAGCTTGTCGTAGCTCTTGCGCGAGGCAGTGTCGATGATCTTGTTGACGATGACTGCCGGATCGCCTCCGACAAAAGCTTTTGGATCAGCGGGGTCAGGATCGAAGTTCATTCGGTAGTCGGTGTCGCCGGCTATGAGGAATACCACGTCGTCGGTGCCGCTGACAGAGAGGGTGCGTGTGTCGGCGTCGGTTTTGACAGTGCCGCCTCCGTTCACGCGGGCTTCGACACGCATGGCCCACTGCATGCCGTTGTTGTCTATGTGACCCTGATAGAGGAGGCTGTTGCCGTCGACGGCTGTCACTTTGTCAATCGTCTGTGGGGTGACGAAAGCGAGCTCAAGATTCTGCAAGCCGCCTTCCGACTGGAATCGCCACACCATCACGCTGTCGGGATAGGAGCAGAAATAGCGGCGCGCATATTTCACACTGTCGGCGGTGAAGCTGACCAGAGCCACCGATTTGTCGATGTTGAGCACACGGCGGTAATCGCTCACCGCCGACTCGTCGATCGAGGTGTTCACAAGCAGTTCGCCCATTTCGGTATAGGTGCCGAAGCGATGGCGGTCATAGTCTACCGTGCCGCGGAATTCGGCCGACACCATGCGTCCGGCCGTTGCTTTGTCGCCTTTTGCAAGCAACTGGCGTATGGAGTCGAGCGTGGCCGGATTCACCTTGCGGTTCATGGCCCAGTATTGCTCGGTCCCTGTGCCGGGGCCTCCCGTCCATAGCGTCTTTTCGTTGATTACCACACGCTCCCTCCCGACGGATCCGAGTATCGATCCGCCAAGCGAGCCGTTGCCGATAGGAAGCGAGCGCGACTCCCATTCTCTGTCGGGGTTGACGGGAGAGCCTGAGAAATCGTGTATCTTCCATGGTTCGCTCATTTGCGAAGATGTGGGAGTGTCAAACCAGATGGAGTTGCCGGCGATGTACTCGTCGGGTGAGGGTATTGTGGCCTTTTCTCCTTCGCATCCGGCTATGGCAGCCGCAGGGATCAGCGCTAACGATGCGATGATTGTCTTGAATTTCATGCTGTGGATATGTTTTTTCATGGAGCGGTGCCCCGGTGTGAGTGATTCTACAAAATTAGTGAATGAAACTGTAAGTTTCTGTGTCTTGTAGTGTTTTTTTGATGTTTGGGGGATTGTGAAGGCTCCGTTTCATTTTTTGCGCTTCATGGCGGCGACTATCTGTGGGGCTATTATGGCATAGCCTTTGTCGTTGGGGTGAAGTCCGTCGATAAAGAGGCTCTCGTTGATTTTGCCGTCGGATTGCAGCATCATGATGCCCGGATTTATATATCGGGCGCCCTTATCTTTAGCGATCTGCTCAAGCAGTCTGTTGATGGTCGCTACTGTAGGTTCGAGGTTGCGCCGCGGAAGTAGTCCGGCGAGTATGATGCGAGCGTCAGGCTGTCGCGTTTCGATCGCTTCTACGAGGTGTCCGATACCCTCGGCGATCTCGTCGGGTGTATTGAACGCGATGTTGTTGGTGCCGATCATGACCACGATGTTTTCGGCATCCGTTCCGTCAAGTTCGCCGTGGTACACTCGCCACAGCACATTCTCGATCTTGTCCCATCCACACCCCATGTTGACGAATCCTTCAGGTTCCATTGTCGTGCGCCATGTCTCCGGGCCATGTACGCGGATATTGCCCGGCTTGCCGCCCCAGTAGTGCACGATGGAATTGCCGATAATCAGATTGGATGGCCGTGCGCTGTCAATGTAATGGCAGATGTCATGATGGCGTTGATGCCAGTCGTATGCTCCGATATCGCGTCGCTGGCTGACTTCGACGCACGTCGGTGCGTTGCCCTGCCTCATGCCCAGTATCTCCCTCACTTTCGTTTCTACCGACGAGGCGCGTCGTCTGGCGTCAGGAGTCGGAAGGTAATGGATGGTTGCGGATGTGCTGTGGTTGATCGAGTCGCATACGGCCTGAATCACTTTGCTGTCGCTGACGACGAGAATCGGCGTTGCCGGGCTGTTCTGTCCTGTTTCACTGATGACGCCTGTTATTGTCGCGGCGTATGATCGTGGGTCGGTATCGGTGCTGTCTGTGAAGTCGAGGATGTATAGCCTGGCTGTGGTTTGCTTTGTCAGGGCGGTGATTGCCGTATCGGTTTTTCCGACGCATGATATCGTCATGATTGCGGTCGGCAGGTCAAGATTGCGCTGCATGTCGGTGATCCATTCCACTCCTGCTTCGGTGTCATCGCTGCAAAACACGATGTTCGGACGTGAGGAGTCAGCTGCTGCAAATCTGAATGTGGCTCCCGACTCCGTGCCTATCTCAATATGTGACACATGATGTGTCAGTGGCGGATAGTAGCGATATTCCTCACTGGCTCCATGCGTTGCCTTGGCATGATATGTCAGATATGGCGCTGTATTTGCGGGTCGGCATAAATGCCATACGCCGTCGCGGTCAACGTGGTATAGCCGTCCCGCATCGTCAGTGGTCGCTCTTGTCTTGATCTCCTTGGAGTCGGTGAAGAAAACGGTCGAAGGTACAGCGTAAAGCAATGCCGGCGTGTGGTTCTCTTCGTGGATAATCTGTGTTTTGCATGAGGGATCGTGCCATAGCGTGGAGTCCGGATGGGTGTATGCGCCGACGGGAGCGCATACAGCTGTGAGCGCCGCAATGATTGATGACTTCAGCATGACTCGCGATAATGATTTGTCCATGGCAGTCGGGTTGTGGTTTGTGAGGTTTTGTCTGTTTGACATTGGCAAAATTAAACATTCTGTAATGAAAACCGGGTTGCTTTTGTCGTTTTTCTTCACCCTCCGGCTCGCGACATCCTCCGGCGTGAAGTAAAGTGTGGCCGTTTTGAAACGCAAAAAAATATTAAATCATAAGGAGTTTTCAGGATTTACATTAACTTTGCAGGGACGTAAAGAAAAGTAATTCTCTTAAATCAAACTACGATGGTAAACAGCAAGCCTTATGTGATCGGTATCGACATGGGTGGCACCAATACGGTGTTCGGCATTGTCGATGCTCGCGGCGTGGTTTTGACGAGCGACTCGATCAAAACGAAAAAACATTCGAATATAAACGATTATATCGACGAGCTATATACGGAAACCATGAGGCTTGTTCGCGCGATCGACGCCGAAGGCAAGATCTTCGGCATAGGCGTGGGCGCTCCCAATGCCAACTATTTCACCGGCATGATAGAGGACGGCGTCAACCTTCCATGGCCCACCCCGGTGCCTTTCGCGCAGTTGCTTTCGGAGAAGTTCGGTATCCCCGTGGCGATCACCAACGACGCCAACGCGGCTGCTATAGGTGAGATGACCTACGGTGTCGCACGTGGCATAAAGGACTTCATAATGATCACGCTCGGCACCGGTGTCGGCAGCGGTATCGTGATCAACGGTCAGCTCGTCTATGGCCACGACGGCTTTGCCGGAGAGCTTGGCCACGTGATCGTGAAGCGCAACAACGGACGCCTCTGTGGATGCGGACGCGCCGGTTGTCTCGAGACATATTGCTCGGCCACCGGAGTGGCGCGCACCGCACGCGAATTTCTCGAAATCCGCACCGAGCCCTCGACGCTCCGTGACATACCCGTCGACGCCATCACGTCGAAGGATGTCTACGACGCCGCAATGGCCGGTGACAAGATAGCGAAGGAGATCTTCGTCTATACCGGCACAATACTCGGCGAGGCACTCGCTGACTTCACGGCATTCTCGTCGCCCGAGGCATTCGTGCTGTTCGGCGGACTCGCCAAGAGTGGCGAGCTGCTCCTCAAGCCTCTCCGCGAGGCTATGGAGCGCAATATGCTCAGCATCTACAAGGGCAAGGTGAAGGTGCTCCAGTCGGAGCTTCGCGAAGCCGATGCCGCGATACTGGGCGCAAGCGCTCTCGGTTGGGAAGCCAAACCTATCGGCGTGGCCATCACCCCTCCGCCGGCATCCGCCACGCCGGCCGCGCCGCAGCCCTGAACGGGTAGCGGCTCTTGAAACAGACTACTTTTGCAAAGAATCATAAGTTTAGTTAAATGGCATGTCCCCTTGCGACCGTGAGGCCGTGAGGGGATGTTATTTTGACACGTCGTTGTTCGGGTGAGCGGGGGCATGGTCAGTCGTCGTGACTGCAGGCTCTATGAGTTACTTATGATATTGAGGCCTTCGAGCCTCAGCACTCCTTCGTCGAGCATCCTGCGCACGACAGGTATCAACTCCTTGACGGGTCGCTGGAGCTGCAGCGCAATGTGGTCGAGCGTGTGTCCGCCGGGCTGTGACGCGATGTAAACGATGGTCTGTTCCATCGTGCAGGAGTCGGCAGTCTGCCCAGGCGTAGACTGCCTTGACTCACGGCACACGTCGCAGTTGCCGCATCGGCAGGCATCCTTCTCGCCGAAGTACTGGAGCATGCGGACCACACGGCATGAACCTGCATTGAACACGAAGTCGGCCATGGCGTCGAGACGTCGCTTCATGACCTCCCTGCGCTGCTCGTAGACGCTGACGGGTATCTGCACGTAGCGCTGCTCGTCGCGTGATGTCAGGAAGTAGATGTAGGGCTTGTTTGATGCGGGCACATAGCTTGCCACATGGTGTCGCCCCAGTGATAGAAGCGACTGGTAGATCTCGTCGGCTGTCAGCCCCAGTCGTCCGGCTATCTGGTTTTCGTTGATGGCAACATAGTCGGCAAACAGGCCTGTATAGGTTCGCAGCAGCTGTTGCAGCACATCCTCATCGGTCTTTTCGAGGCGCAGTCCGTAGAGCTCGTCGCGTCGCATGGTGAGCATGATTCTCGACCGGGAGGCGACGTCGTCGACATACTGCCAGTAGCCGGAGCGGGCCAGCAGTTCTATGGCGCTGCGAGTCATGCGGGGTTGTCGGCCGAACCTGCGGCAGAAGTCGTCGAGATCAAATTCGTAGACGGCATTGTAGCCGTCGCCGATGGCGATACCGAGCGACACACACACCTGTGAATAGATCTCCTTGATGAAGTCGCGTGGCGGAAAGGCGTCGGCGAGTCTGCGCATGAGTGTGGCGCGGTCGTGGCGCGAGGCTATCGTGAGAGCATACGACGGCTTGCCGTCGCGTCCGGCTCTGCCTGCCTCCTGATAGTATTCTTCGAGCGATGGCGGCAGATCGTAGTGGGCCACGAAGCGCACGTCGGGCTTGTCGATCCCCATGCCGAAGGCGTTGGTGGCCACCATGACACGTATATGCCCCTCCTTCCATTGTTTCTGTCTCTCGTTTTTCTCTTCGATCTCCAGTCCGGCGTGATAATGTGCCGCCGATATGCCTTCGGCCTGAAGCATGTCGGCTATCTCGCGCGTGCGTCGTCGTGATCTGACGTAGACTATGGCCGAGCCAGAGGTTCCACGCAGCGCTTTCAGAAGCAGTCCGTCCTTGTGATCGGCCGCCCTGACTATGTAGGATATGTTGGAGCGGGCAAAGCTTGCGGCGAACACCCTCCGGCCTTCGAAGCCGAGGCGCTCCATGATGTCGGCGCGCACTTCGGGAGTGGCCGAGGCTGTCAGCGCCAGAAGCGGAACGTCGGGAAACAGTGTCCGCAGCCGGGCGATGTTGAGGTAGGAGGGACGGAAGTCATATCCCCATTGCGATATGCAGTGAGCTTCGTCGACGACGATCAGGCTGACGTCGATGTGGCGCAGCGTGTCGAGAAACGTATCGCTCTGCAGCTTTTCGGGCGAGATGTATAGGAATTTCGCATGTCCGGCGTTGCAGCGGTCCACCCCGAGTTTGTGCTCGGCGCGTGTCAGTCCGGAGTGCAGGCACACGGCGCGTATGCCGCGCCGCGCCAGATTGTCGACCTGGTCGGTCATGAGCGAAATCAGCGGGGTGACCACGACCGTCAGTCCCGGTAGTATCATTCCCGGCACCTGAAACGTCAGCGATTTGCCTCCTCCGGTGGGGAGAAGTCCGAGCGTGTCGTGTCCCGACAGCACCGATGCGATGATCTCTCCTTGAAGCGGTCTGAACGAGTCGTAGCCCCAGTACTTCCGGAGGATCTCTTCGGGTGTCGGCTGATTAGGCCGTGACATCATTCGGGAATGCGGATTTCCTTGATCAGTAGCTGTATGGCTCCGGCGGCTGCCTGATGCTTGTTGTCCTCGATGGTGAAGGCTATGTCAAACGGACGCCGCGAGTGGATGTAGTCGAAGTGTTGCGCCATGTTGAAGGCGATACAGTTGAACACCTTGCCCGAGGTGTCGTCGACAAGTTCGAGTTTTATGTGCTCGAGGTTTTTGCCAACAAGCTTGCTCGTGCCGAAATCCATCACAGAGCGGGCGCAGAACACCGGTTTCTGGTTGCCCGGCCCGAACGGGTTGAAACGCCGCAGTGTTGCCACAAACTCGCTGGTGATCTGCGCGAATGTGATCTGTGCGTCGATGTCAAGCAGGGGAGTGAGCTGGTTGGGCTGTATGTTGGCCGATACGTATTCCTCAAACCGGCGTGTGAATTCCGGTATGTTCTCCTCTTTCAGCGACAGGCCGACAGCATAGGTGTGGCCTCCGAAGTTCTCGAGTATGTCGCGGGTGGCTTCTACGGCTTTGTAGACGTCAAAGCCCTGCACCGAGCGCGACGAGCCGGTGGCCATGCCGTTGTTGAGGGTCAGCACCACTGCGGGCTTGTAATAGAGTTCTGTAAGGCGCGAGGCCACGATGCCTATGATGCCACGATGCCAGTCTTTGTTGTAGATGACGATCGATTTCTTGTCGGAGCAGTCCTCGCCGCGGGCCTCGAGTATGGCGTTGGCCTCTTCGGTGATACGTTTGTCGAGCTCCTTGCGGTCCTGATTGTAGCGGTCGATCTCCTTCCCTTTTTCGTGCGCTTCGGCGGAGTCGCGGGCCACAAGCAGATCCACGGCCTCACGTCCGCTCTGCATGCGTCCGGAGGCGTTGATGCGGGGGCCGATCTTGAAGATCACGTCGGAGATGGTGATCTCACGCCCGCTCAGACCGCAGATGCGTATTATCGCTCTGAGTCCGAGGTTGGGATTGGAGTTGAGACGGCGCAGGCCGTGATAGGCCATGATACGGTTTTCGTCGACCATCGGCACGATGTCGGCGGCAATGCTGACAGCCACCAGGTCGAGCATCCCTTCGAGTTCGGCTCCGGGGATGCCGTTGGAAATCGCGAAGGCCTGCATGAACTTGTAGCCCACTCCGCATCCCGACAGGTGTGAGCACGGATATGTGCTCCCTTCGAGCTTGGGATTGAGTATGGCCACGGCGTCGGGCAGACGGTCGTCGGGCACGTGGTGGTCGCAGATTATGAAGTCGATGCCGAGACTGCGGGCATAGTCGATCTCGTCTATGGCCTTGATGCCGCAGTCAAGTATTATCACAAGGCTTACGCCCTGCGAGGCTGCGTAGTCGATGCTACGCTTCGAAATCCCGTAGCCTTCGTCGTAGCGTGTCGGGATGTAGTATTCAACGTTGGAATAGAAGTTGCGCAGATAGCGGTAGACGAGCGCCACGGCGGTGGTGCCGTCCACGTCGTAGTCGCCGTAGACCATTATCCTCTCTTTCGCCCCCATGGCCTTGTTGAGCCGGGCCACGGCTTTGTCCATGTCCGGCATAAGGAACGGATCGTGAAGATCCTTGAGCGATGGATGGAAGAAATGTTCCGCTTCCTCGACCGACGTGATGCCGCGCTGCACAAGCAGACGGCTTATCGGCGGACAAGCTGCGTAGCGCTTAGAGAGTCGTGACTCGTAGCTCTGCTCTTCTGACGAAAGGGTTGAATAGTTCCATTTGCTTGTCATTTATGTTTTTATTTTTTATTTCCTTTCAGCACGCGCGGTGCGCGTGGATGCCGTAGCCCGGGGGCTGTGCATCCTTGTCAGAGGGGAGCGGAGGAGCGTCGGGGGTCGTCGGCTGTCTGAAGA
>NZ_PUED01000001.1 GCF_003024925.1 Paramuribaculum intestinale | reverse complement strand
CCCTCGGAAGGGTGAAGGGTACGAGTGTGGTATTCCCACTCGAGGCGAGAGCATGGCACAGTTCAAGGTGGGCTATTATCTTTTTGCTATCCTTTTCTTGATGTTCGACGTTGAGTGCGTGTTCCTGTTTCCATGGGCTGTACGCGTCAAGGAGCTTGGTGGCGCCGGGCTTGTCAGCATCGCGATTTTTTTCACAATATTAGTGCTGGGTCTTGTTTATGCCTGGCGGAAAGGAGCTCTTGAATGGAAGTGACAACCAAAAGCATGCCCTATGAGGCGTGGAAAGATAATGAGTATATCGAGAGCCTTGTCGCCGAACTTAAGGCCAATGGTACAAACGTGGTGGTAGGCTCGTTTGACAAACTGATCAACTGGGGTCGTTCCAACTCCATCTGGCCTCTGACTTTTGCTACCAGTTGTTGCGGCATCGAGTTTGTGTCGCTTGGAGCCGCCCGCTTCGATATGGCACGTTTCGGATGGGAGGTTGCCCGTTCGTCGCCCCGTCAGGCTGACTTTATAATGGTGGCCGGCACAATAGTCCATCGTATGGCTCCGGTGCTCCGCCGTCTGTATGACCAGCTTGCGGAGCCGAAGTATGTGATCGCCACTGGTGCTTGCGCCGTGTCGGGCGGTCCGTTCAAGAAATCATATCATGTGGTGATGGGAGTCGACAAGATCATACCTGTCGACGTGTATCTGCCCGGTTGCCCGCCGCGTCCTGAGGCCATGATCTACGCTATCATGCAGCTCTCGCGCAAGATGAAGGTAGAGCGCTTCTTCGGAGGCGTCAACCGCAAGGAAAAACAGCAGGAATTCCTCGAAAGCCACCCTGTTGAGGGTGTGGAGGATTGATTCCCGGCAGTAAAAGTCAACCCCTTTCAATCAAACGACGAAACCATTGACCAATATGGCAGACATTCAGGAAAGAATAGCCGGGCAGTTCCCCGAAGCCACATTCGATACATCCGACGTACTTACCGTCGAAATTCCCGATGCGAAACTGCACGCTCTCGCCCGTTTCCTGCGCGATGAGCTTCATTTCGATTATCTGATGACGATTGTCGGCATGGACTGGGTAGAGAAGATGGGATGCATCTACTACCTGCAGTCGACGGCCGACCATAACCGCATAGCAATCAAGGCCACTACGGCCGACCGTGAGAACCCGATGCTCCACAGCATCGCCGATCTCTGGCAGATAGCGGTGATTTACGAGCGCGAAGTCTTCGACTTCTTCGGAATAGTGTTCATCGGCAACCCCGATATGCGCCGTCTCTTCCTCAGCATAGACTGGAAGGGATATCCCCTGCGCAAGGACTATGATCCGTCGCTCAACCCCGTGCCTACCGAAAACGAGCGTCAGAGTGACTTCACCAACACTTACGTAGAACAGGCCGACGGCAAGATCGTCAAGGAGCAGGCCAGAGTGTTTGAGGAGGATGATTTTGTAGTCAATATAGGTCCGCAGCATCCTGCTACCCACGGAGTGCTCCGTTTCCGCACAGCAGTCGACGGCGAGACGATCAAGAAGATCGACGTGTATATGGGCTATATCCATCGTGGAATCGAAAAGATCTGCGAGGGACTGACATATCCGCAGACGCTCCATTTCATGGACCGTATGGACTATTTCTCGGCTCACAATTATCATCACGGACTCTGTATGACCATAGAGCAGGCTGCCGGCATAGAGGTGTCGCGCCGTGTGCAGGTGATCCGCGTGATCATGGACGAGTTGTCGCGCATAGCCTCCCACTGCCTGTTTATCGGCACATTCTGCATGGACCTCGGCGCTACCACGATGCTCTTCTATACGCTCCGTGTGCGCGAGCAGATACTTGACATTATGGATAAGACCTGCGGTGCCCGCATGACGTTCAACTACGATACCATCGGCGGTGTGATGCAGGATCTTCATCCCGATTTCGTGAAGGATGTGAAGGCGCTGCTCGCAGTGCTTCCGGCCAACCTCAAGGAATACGACAAACTGTTCACCGGCAACGTTATCACACGCAACCGTATGGAGGGCGTAGGATATATGAGCCGCGAGGATGCCGTCACCTGGTCGGTGACGGGTCCGTCGGGACGTGCGTCGGGCTGGGCCTGCGATATCCGCAAGACCAATCCCTACAGCATTTACCAGGAACTCGATTTCGAGCAGGTGGTGATGCACGAGGGCGATGCTATGGCTCGCTTCAAGGTGCGCATGAAGGAGATCGAGGAGAGTGCCAAGATTATCGCGCAACTTATTGACAATATACCCGACGGCGAGATTCAGGCCAAGGTTTCGAAGGTGTTCAAACTGCCTGCCGGACATTGGTTCCGTACGGTGGAGGGATGTCGTGGCGCGTTCGGCGTCTATCTCGAAAGCGACGGCACGGTCAATCCGTATCGTATCAAGTTAGTTCCGCCGTGCCTGCCGGCTGCAGCCGCTGTCGATCATCTGACACGTGGCCAGAAGATAGCCGACCTCATCACTATCGGCGGTTCGCTTGACTATATCGTTCCAGATATCGACCGATAAACAAATCACCAACTATTGACAACGACACTTGAAAAAACATAAGTCATGTTTGATTTTTCCGCTTTAACCAACTGGATCCATGCCGGGCTTCTTTCGTTCATGCCCGAATGGCTCGCCGTGACCACGGAGTGTGTGCTCATAGGGCTGGTGCTTCTTACGGTATATGCGCTACTGGCTCTTTTCTATATCTACTACGAACGTAAGGTGTGTGCCGCTTTCCAGTGTCGCCTCGGTCCCGACCGTGTCGGCCCGATGGGATTGCTGCAGAGCTTTGCTGACATGTTCAAGATGCTCATCAAGGAGCTGATATCGCTCAAGCATACCGACAAGTTTCTTTTCGCTCTGGCACCCTATCTGGTGATTCTGGCGTCGATGCTTGCCTTCGCAGTGCTCCCATGGGGCAACGGTCTGCAGGTGATCGACTTCAACATCGGCATATTCTTCCTGATAGCCGTTTCGTCGATAGGCGTTCTCGGCATACTTCTTGCCGGATGGTCGAGCAACAACAAGTTTACTCTCATAGGCGCTTTGCGTTCCGGCGCCCAGATGGTCAGCTATGAGCTGTCGATCGGCCTGTCGGTGCTCACTATGGTGTGTCTGGCCGGCACGATGTCGGTGGGCGGCATCGTTGAAGAGCAGCGCGATCTGTGGTTTATCTTCTCGGGTCATATCCCCGCGATCATCGCTTTCATCATCTACCTGATAGCAGGCACGGCTGAAACCAACCGTGGCCCGTTTGACCTCCCTGAGGCCGAGAGCGAGCTGACTGCCGGCTATCATACGGAGTATTCCGGCATGCACTTCGGATTCTTCTATCTGGCTGAGTATCTCAACCTGTTCATCGTGTCGGGCGTGGCCGCTCTGCTGTTCTTCGGCGGATGGATGCCGCTCCACATCCCTGGATGGGATGCTTTCAATCATGTAATGGATTACATTCCGTCGGTGATATGGTTTGTCGGCAAGGCAGTGGTGATCTCGTTTATCATCATCTGGTTCAAATGGACATTCCCGCGTCTGAGGATCGATCAGATGCTTTCGCTTGAATGGAAGTATCTGCTCCCTATAAATCTCTTCAACCTGGTGCTGATGGTGCTGGTAGTGGTCTACGGACTTCACTTCTGATGCGTGCCTGACGCAATTGAAAAACAATCTACTCTGACAATTGACTGACATGAGCGAAAAATACGGAAAAATAGCACAGGTCATCGGTCCCGTGGTCGACGTGGCCTTCGAGGGCGAAAGCAATGAGCTTCCCCCTATCTATACCGCTCTGAAAGTAGACCGTCCCGACGGCGGAATGCTTATACTCGAAGTGGAGCAGCATATCGGTGAGAACACCGTCAGATGTGTGGCCATGGAGAGCACCGACGGCCTTCGCCGCGGCGAGCGTGTGGACAATCTCGACCGACCGATAGCTGTGCCGACCGGCGATCAGGTCAAAGGACGTCTGCTTAATGTGGTGGGTGAGGCCATCGACCGTCTGCCCGCTCTCAAGCGCGACAATCTTCGACCGATCCATCAGCCGGCTCCGGAATTTGACGATCTGACCATCGGCACCGAGATACTATATACCGGTATCAAGGTCATAGACCTGCTCGAGCCTTACAGCAAAGGCGGCAAGATCGGCCTCTTCGGAGGCGCCGGCGTGGGCAAGACCGTGCTCATCATGGAGTTGATCAACAATATCGCCAAGGGTCACAACGGTTTTTCGGTATTTACCGGTGTGGGCGAGCGTACTCGTGAGGGCAACGACCTCCTGAGAGAAATGATCGAGAGCGGCGTCATGAAGTATGGCGAGAAATTCCGCGAAGGCATGGAAAAGGGGGAGTGGAACCTTCAGGATGTGGACATGAAGGAGGTCGGCGAGTCGCAGGCCACCCTCGTGTTCGGACAGATGAACGAGCCGCCGGGCGCGCGTCTGCGTGTGGCGCTTTCGGGTCTGACCGTTGCCGAGCAGTTCCGCGATCAGGATGGCGGCGGCAAGGAGATACTTCTCTTTATCGACAACATATTCCGTTTCACGCAGGCCGGCAGTGAGGTATCGGCTCTTCTCGGACGTATGCCTTCGGCCGTGGGTTATCAGCCGACACTTGCGTCGGAAATGGGTGCCCTGCAGGAGCGTATTACTTCTACGAAGAACGGCTCGATCACTTCGGTGCAGGCCATCTATGTGCCGGCCGACGACCTTACCGACCCTGCTCCGGCCACAACTTTCAGCTTCCTTGACGCCACAACGGTGTTGAGCCGAAAGATTGCTGAGCTGGGCATATATCCGGCTGTGGATCCTCTCGAATCCACATCGCGTATTCTTGATCCCAATATTATCGGGGAGGAGCACTATAATACGGCACAGGCCGTGAAGCAGTTGCTTCAGAAATACAACGAGCTGCAGGATATTATCGCGATTCTTGGTGTCGACGAACTGTCGGACGAGGACAAACTCGTGGTGGCACGCGCCCGTCGCGCACAGCGTTTCCTGTCGCAGCCGTTCAATGTGGCCGAGCAGTTTACCGGACTTCCGGGCGTGATGGTGCCGTTGAGCGAGACTATCCGTGGATTCAAGATGATTCTCAGCGGTGAGATGGACGAGTATCCCGAGCAGGCTTTCCTCAATGTGGGCACTATCGACGAGGCTATAGAAAAAGGCAAGCGTCTGCTGGCTGAGGTGAAGTGATCATCCAAGTGATAATACGACTACCGGCACTTACGGAGCATAAAAGACAGAAAGCATGACACTGAAGATCATATCGGCCGAGGACGTACTCTTCGAGGGTGAGGCGACTTTAGTCGCTCTTCCCGGAGTGATGGGGCAGTTCACTGTGCTCCAGAATCATGCTACGCTCATATCGGTTCTCACAGCCGGCAATATCGAGTATGTCACCGGCGGACAGCGCGAGTCGCTTCCCGTGGGTGGCGGACTGGTGTCGGTCGACAATAATGTTATATCCGTTTGTATCTATTGATCATGAAGAAGCTTTTGGCCATCATATTGTCTTCCGTATTCATCCTGTGGGCATTGCCATGCATGGCGGCTGAGGCTCATGGCGGTGAAGAGGAGGGCAAGGTTGACGCGAAGGAGATCATCTTCGAGCATCTTGGCGACAGGTATGGCTGGGAGGTGCCCTTCTGTCACGACAAGTCGATCCCTCTGCCCATCATATTGTGGGGGCACGACGGACTGCACTGCTTCATGTCGTCGAAGGTGGAGCATGGACGCACATATGTCGACGGCGACGCCACTTTCCGGGTGGCTGGAGCCGACAGCGAGCACAAGGGGAAGATCGTGGAGATTATCGATGGCAAGGAATATAGGCCGTGGGACATATCCATTACCAAAAATGTGCTGGGACTGTTTATCGCCGTGGTGCTGGTGATATGGAGCATTCTTGACGTGGCCCGATGGCACAAGCGCAATGGATACAAGGCTCCTCGGAAGTTTACAGGCGCTATCGAGACTCTGATCACGTTTGTCTACGACGGTGTCATACGACCGACGCTCAAGGATCGGGCTATGAAGTTCGCACCATATCTGTTGACGGTGTTCTTCTTCATACTATATATGAATCTTCTGGGCCTGATCGTGGTGTTCCCCGGCGGCGCGAATCTGACAGGCAACATAGCCGTCACTCTGGTGCTTTCGGTGTTCACTTTCCTGCTGACAAATGTCATCGGTACGAAGCATTACTGGAAGGAGATTTTCTGGCCCGATGTTCCGCTCTGGCTGAAGTTTCCGCTGCCGATCATGCCGGTCATAGAGATATTCGGTGCGCTGACCAAGCCGGCAGCCTTGACAGTGCGACTGTTTGCCAATATGCTTGGCGGCCACATGATCATATTGGTGCTTACGCTGCTGATATTTATTTTCGCGGCAATGGGACCGGCAGTGGCCGGAGGCATGACAGTGATTTCGGTCGGCTTCTCGGTGTTCATGCTTCTGATTGACGTGCTGGTGAGCTTTATCCAGGCTTATGTGTTCACGATGTTGTCGACGATATTCATATCATTCGGTCAGGAGCGCGGACACGACGAAGGCCACGATGACGGCGGCCATCATCACGACAAACCGGTGGCTGGGTCCGACGGACATCATGCCGCTACAGTGTGATTTCAATGCAAGAAACAATATAAAAACAACCATAAAAACGTAAGATTATGTTAGCAATGATTTTAGCAGCAATCGAAGGCATTCTCGGCATAGGAGCATGCGTCGGAGCAGGTATCGCCGTTATCGGCGCAGGTCTTGGCATCGGCAAAATCGGTGCATCGGCCATGGAAGCTATCGCACGCCAGCCGGAGTCGGCAGGCGACATCCGAAGCAACATGATTGTGATCGCGGCTCTTGTCGAGGGTGTGGCTCTCTTTGCTGTGATTGTTTGTATCCTCTCGCTGTTCCTTTAATCAACAATAGGCACAGATGGAACTGTTTAAGCCTGACTTTGGTCTGATATTCTGGATGTTCGTGGCCTTTGCCATCCTTTTCTTCGTTTTGTGGAAGTGGGGTTGGCCGGCGATCATGAAAGGTGTGGAGGGTCGCGCTGATCTCATCGACAAGGGAGTGGAGTATGCTCAGAACGCCAAGGAACAGCTCGACAACGCGCGTAAGCAGGCCGACAGTTACATTGCCGAAGCGCGTAAGCATCAGACAGAGATACTCCGCGAGGCTGATCGTATGAAGACTCAGATCATCGACGAAGCCCGCGAGGCCGCTCAGCAGGAGGCTCGCAAAGTGATGGAGCAGGCTCAGCTGTCGATACAGCAGGAGCGCAAGCAAGCCGAGCTGCAGTTTCGCAACGAGGTGAGCGCTCTGGCTGTCGACATAGCCACAAAGGTGGTGCGCGGCGAGATGGGCGACGAAAAGGCTCAAAGCCGTCTGGTGGACAGTCTGCTGGACGATATGGAAAAACAAAACTGAACTGACCGATGAACGAAGGACTCGTACCACGGCGATATGCCAAGGCTCTTTATGGGTTCGCCCTTGAGAAGGGCGTGCAGGAACGTGTCTACACGATGATGAAGAGTCTGGTGGCCTCGTTTGCCGCCAACGAAGGCCTTCAGCCGACCTTGGCCAATCCTTATGTGGGCGTAGCCGACAAGACCGGACTGCTCATGACGGCGGCTTCTGCCGAAAAGACTGATGCCGTCTATGCCGACTTCCTGAAGCTGTTGGCCGAGAATCGCAGGCTCGATATGGCACGCGATATAGCGCTGGCGTATATCGGGATCTACCGCAAGGCCAATGGCATCCATGAGGTGAGGGTCACAAGCGCATATCCGCTCAAGCCGGCCGAGTCGGCTCGTCTGAAGGCCTTGGTGGAGCGTCATCTCGGCAAGAACGCGGTGGTGGAGTTTTCCGAAGCGGTCAATCCTGAACTTATCGGCGGCTTCACGGTGGCCGTGGGCAACGAGCGGCTCGATGCTTCACTGAGCAACGAGTTCAAACAACTAAGACTCAACTTATCAAGCAAATAACAAACAATCCCGATGATAAATCCCAGCGAGATATCCGAAGTGCTCAGGCAGCAGCTTGAAAACGTCAACTCGAAGGTGTCGTTTGAAGAAACGGGCACGGTGCTCGATGTCGGCGATGGCGTGGCACACGTCTACGGACTCGACAACGTTTGCGCCAATGAACTCGTGGAGTTCGAAAATGGTGTGACGGGCGTGGCACTCAACCTCGAGGAGAGCAATGTAGGCGTGATTCTTCTCGACAACGTCAATAAGGTGACCGAAGGCATGTCGGTCAAGCGTACAGGCGAGATCGCCTCTATCCCCGTGGGCGAAGGTCTGCTGGGACGTGTCATCAATGTGCTCGGCGAGCCTATCGACGGCAAAGGACCTGTCGACGGCGAGCTTATACGGCTGCCGCTTGAGCGCAAGGCACCGGGAGTGGTCTACCGCCAGCCGGTGAAGCAGCCGCTGCAGACCGGTATCAAGGCCATAGACTCGATGGTGCCTATAGGCCGTGGACAGCGTGAGCTGATCATCGGTGACCGTCAGATCGGCAAGACTGCTATCGCTATAGACACCATAATCAACCAACGCAAGGGATTTGAGTCGGGCAAACCGGTTTACTGCATCTATGTTGCCATCGGCCAGAAGGCATCGTCGGTGGCCGCCACTGTCGAAACTCTCCGTCAGCATGGTGCTCTTGACTACACTGTGGTAGTGGCGGCTACGGCGTCGGACTCGGCTTCGATGCGCTACTATGCTCCGTTTGCCGGAGTGGCTATCGGCGAGTTTTTCCGTGACACCGGCCGCGATGCTCTCATCGTTTACGATGACCTGTCGAAGCAGGCTGTCGCCTATCGTGAGATTTCGCTAATATTGAAGCGTCCTTCGGGTCGTGAGGCCTATCCGGGCGATATCTTCTATCTGCATTCGCGTCTGTTGGAGCGTGCGGCCAAGATTATCGACAATCAGGAGGTGGCATCGCACATGAACGACCTGCCCGAACCGCTCAAGCCGCTGGTGAAGGGTGGCGGATCGCTCACCGCACTTCCTATTATAGAAACTCAGGCCGGTGACGTGTCGGCATATATTCCGACCAATGTGATCTCGATCACCGACGGTCAGATATTCCTTGAAACCGCGTTGTTCAACCGTGGTATACGCCCGGCCATCAACGTCGGTATATCGGTGAGCCGCGTCGGCGGATCGGCGCAGATCAAGTCGATGAAGAAAGTGGCAGGCACGCTGAAGATCGACCAGGCACAGTTCCGTGAGCTTGAATCGTTCACCAAGTTTGGCGGTGATATAGATCCCGTGACCGCACGTGTCATCGACAAGGGACGCAAGAACGAGCGCCTGCTGATACAGCCCCAGTATAAACCTATGATCGTTGAAGATGAGGTGGCGATCATCTACTGCGGCACCCGCGGTCTGCTGGAGAATGTGCCGGTGGATAAGGTCAGCGAGTTTGAAAAGAGTCTGCTTCAGCTTCTCCATTCGGCTCATCAGGCTGATGTCATGGATCAGTTGCGCGAAGGCAAGCTGACCGAAGAGATGGAACAGAAACTCAATGCCGCCGCCGTTCAGGTAGCTGCATCGTATTGAACTACGGAAAGCATCGAAAAAGCAAATGGCAACACTACGCGAACTAAAGACACGCATCGGCTCGGTGGCTTCGTCGGAGAAGATCACCGGCGCCATGAAGATGATCTCATCGGCCAAGATGCATAAAGCCGAGATGAGCCTCCGCAGGCTTCAGCCTTTCCGCCGTCAGGTGGAGAGCATCATCGGCACACTGCTTACGGCCGACGCCGAGTTCAGCTCCCCGCTGCTCGAAGAGAGACCGGTGGCTAAAGTCACGATAGTGGTGTTTGGATCCGACGACGGCCTTTGCGGTGCTTACAACAACAATATCTTCAAGGCGCTTCTCGAACATATCGGACATCTGCGCGAGTCCTTTGGCCGCGATACAGCGATAGAGCTTTATCCGATAGGTAAAAAAATGCTGAAGGCCTGTGAGAAGCTTCATCACTCCGACGGCATTACGGTGACGACGGTGGAGGGCGTGGACTCGAAGACCTCCGGCGACGGAGTGCGCGACTTTGCCGACAGCCTTTGCCGTCAGTTCGCCGAGGGAGAAACCGATCGTGTCGACTGTCTTTATATGGGCTTTCACAGCGTCAGCCGTCAGCGCACGAGCGCCGAACAGCTGCTTCCGGTGGTGGCCTCGACTCTTTCGGACAACGGTGTCGTGGCCGATGTGCGCCCCTGCATATTCGAGCCTGACGCACAGACGATTTTCGAGAGTGTGCTGCCGATGTTCATCATGTCGGTGATGCACGATGTGTTTACCGAAAACCGTGCTTCGGAGCAGGCTGCCAGAGTTATGGCCATGCAGAGCGCCAACGACAATGCCAAGAAGCTGCTCGAACAGTTGCAGCTTGAGTACAACAAGCTTCGCCAGCAGAGCATCACCACCGAGCTGCTCGACATACTCGGCGGTCAGGTAAGATAGAGAAAATACAACCGATTTATCACCAAGCAATAAAAAAGTAAAACATATCAACAATAAACTATGGGTAGTGTAAAAGATTATTTTTCGTCGCTGGGGGCCGGCATCGCCAGCCTTGTGAAGGGCATGACGGTCACCGGCAAGGAGTTCGTCACCCCCAAGCTGACGGAGAAATATCCTGAAAACCGCGACACCGTCCACGTTCCCGATCGCTTCCGCGCGATTCTGGAGCTTAAGTACGATGCCGAGGGACGCCACAAGTGCATAGCTTGCGGCATTTGCGAACGCAACTGTCCGAACGGCACCATCTCTCTTAGCACAAAGATGGTGGATACGGCCGACGGAAAGAAGAAGCGTAAGCTCGACAAGTATATGTATGATCTGGGCAGCTGCACGTTCTGTCAGCTGTGTGTCAGCTCGTGTCCGCAGGATGCAATCGAATTCTGCAATGATTTCGAGCAGGCTGTGTTTACAAGAGAGAAGCTTGTCAAGCAGCTCAACTATCTTCCTGAGAAAGAGGAACCGGCTCCTTCGCCTGAGGAACTTGCACGTATCCAGGCCGAACGTGAGGCCAAGATAGCAGCCGCCAAGGCCGCTGCCGCTGCCAAAAAGGCAGCCGCAGCAGCAGCCGAGGGCATCGAGGCTGCCGAGAAGGCGCAGGGTGAGAAGCCTGTGACCGAAGAGCCTGCAAAACCTGTTGACAAACAATAATTATTAGATATGGAATCACTTGGAGGTATAATCATGTACTGGGTGATCGCTCTGGCGATCGTCATATTCTCGGTGCTGACTGTCACCACACGCAAAATCTTGCGTTCGGCCACATATCTTCTGTTCGTACTCTTCGCCACGGCTGCTCTTTACTTCAAGCTCGACTATGAGTTTCTGGGCGCCGTGCAGATCGCAGTCTACGCCGGAGGCATAGTGGTGTTGTTCGTGTTCTCTATTCTGCTGACTTCACATCCGGGCGACAACACAGCGCGTCTGGTGTCGAAGAAGCGCGTGCTTGGCCTTGTAGCGGGTATAGCCACTCTGGTAGTGGCCGGATGGGCTCTTCTGAGCCGCTGCGCCGAAATGGCATCCCGTCTGCCGATCATGGACAATCCGTCCATGCACCGTATCGGCGAAACTCTCATGGGCACCGGCAAGGGCGAATATCTGCTTCCGTTCGAGGCTGTCAGCGTCCTGCTTCTGGCATGTATAATCGGTGGCGTCACAGTCGCCCGCAAAAGATAAGCTGTTATGGAAATTACGATGATATATTATCTCATACCGTCGCTGCTGATGTTCTGCTGCGGCGTATATGGCTTCGTCACACGCAAAAACATGATAGCGATGCTGATATCGCTTGAGCTGATGCTCAACGCTGTCGATATCAACTTCGTGGTGTTCAACCGCTATCTTTTCCCGGGACAGATGGAGGGCATGTTCTTCACTCTCTTCGCCATCGCTATCGCGGCGGCCGAGACAGCGCTTGCCATTGCCATAATCATCAACGTGTTCCGCGCTGCGCGCAACGTCGATGTCGACGATCTCAACAAAATGAAACATTAACCCATTCCGCGTCATGGACATTACGATACCTATACTTATTCTGGCCATACCGCTCTTCATGTTCCTTCTGCTGGGACTGACCGGCATGAAAATGCCCCATTGGCTTGCCGGCACGCTCGGCACGGCAGGAATGGGCACCGTGCTGGTGTTGAGCTATATCACGGCATTGACTTATTTCTTTGGCGGCTCGCCGCAGTTCATAGCCGAAAACGGCGAACGTCTGCAGGCTGTCATATTCAACTGCACCTGGCTGCAGTTTACTCCCAGCCTGGTGATCAAACTCGGATTCCTCCTCGATCCCATCTCGGCGCTTATGCTGATAGTGATCCCCACGATCTCTTTCATGGTGCATCTCTACAGCATGGGCTACATGCGCGACCATCACGGAGTGTATGAGCACGGTTTCCAGCGTTTCTACGCTTTCCTGTCGCTCTTCAGCTTCTCTATGCTCGGCCTTGTGGTTGCGACCAATATCTTCCAGATGTATATCTTCTGGGAGCTCGTGGGCGCTTCGTCTTACCTGCTTATCGGCTTCTACTATAAAAAACCGTCGGCGGTGTCGGCTTCGAAGAAGGCATTCATCGTCACCCGTTTCGCCGACCTCGGCTTCCTGATCGGTATTCTGGTGCTGTCGTACTACACCGGCACCTTCGACTTCATGCAGCTCACTTCGGCTCCTGTCGGGGGAATGGAGGGCGTTTATCAGATCAGCGAGCAGACTGCGATGGGAGTCAAGAGCATTTTCACACAGAGCGCAGCCCCCGTGTTTATGGGTGCTTCGGTGCTCACATGGGCTCTCGTGCTGATATTCATGGGTGGCATGGGTAAGTCGGCGATGATGCCGCTCCATATCTGGCTGCCCGATGCTATGGAAGGCCCCACTCCTGTTTCGGCTCTTATCCATGCTGCAACGATGGTTGTGGCCGGTGTGTATCTCGTAGCGCGCCTCTACCCGCTCTATCTGATGGAAACCGCATCGCTCGACATCGTGGTGGTGGTAGGTGCCCTGACCGCTCTCTATGCGGCTTTGGTGGCATGCGCTCAGATCGATATCAAGCGCGTGCTTGCGTTCTCTACCATCTCGCAGATCGCCTTCATGATGGTGTCGCTGGGCGTTTCGCGTCCGGAGTTCCACGATGGCATCGGCTACATGGCCGGCATGTTCCATCTGTTCACACACGCCATGTTCAAGGCTCTGCTCTTCCTCTGCGCCGGTGCGATCATTCATGCTGTCGGCTCCAACGACTATACCGACATGCACGGTCTGCGCAAGTATATGCCCATAACCAATGTCTGCTTCCTTATCGGTTGCCTTGCCATTGCGGGTATCATTCCGTTCGCTGGTTTCTTCTCCAAGGATGAGATCCTTGTGGCTTGCTTCGGTCATTCGATATTCTGGTATATATGGATGTCGGCCGTGGCCGGTCTGACGGCGTTCTATATGTTCCGCATCTACTACCTGATCTTCTGGTGGAAGGAACATAGGGTGCACGAAGGCCATCACAAGCCTTCCGACCAGCCCTGGACGATGACTCTTCCGCTGGTGATTCTGGCCGTGGTGTCATGTCTGGCCGGTTTCGTTCCGATGGGCAATCTTGTTACATGGAACGGTGTGCCGATGTTTGAGCATGCCAATTTCCTCACCAATCTCGCTCACCTTGACTGGAGCGTGGCTCTCGTATCGCTCGCAGTAGCCATCGTCGCTATCGTGATCGCGACAGTGATGTATCGCAAGGAGAATCCTCTGCCCGACCGCATGGCCGACATGATGCCCCGTCTGTGGGACTGGTGTCACCACCGTTTCTACTGGGACGAACTGTATCAGTTTATAACCCACAAGATAATATTCGGCTGCATATCGCGTCCGATCGCATGGTTTGACCGCCATATCATCGACGGTGCAATGGACGGTCTGGCAATTGTCACCAACAAGGCTTCCTACGCCATCCGCGGCCTTCAGAGCGGCAAGATACAGATGTATGTGTGGATCTACCTTATAGGTGTGCTTTTGCTGGCAGCCGTAACGGCTTTCTGCCTCATGTAATATCAATCACGGTGCAATAAGAAAAAGAAAAAGTAATTATGTTTTCCAATCCTCTGATCTATTTCGTGGTGATTCCGCTGGTGATGCTGGCCGGACTCGCCATCTGCCGGAGCATAGGGCAGATACGCGCCGTGGCCGTAACCGGATCACTTGCGCTCACAGCCCTTTCGATATGGCTTTTGGTAGACTATCTGGGACTTCGTGCGGCAGGCGCCGACGCCCCGATGCTTTATTGCGACTCATGGAGTTGGTTTGAACCGCTCAACATCCATCTTGCTGTTGGTGTCGACGGCATTTCGATAGCCATGCTCATCCTTTCGTCGATAATCCTTCTGACCGGCAGCTTCGCCTCATGGAAGGTGGAACCCAACACCAAGGACTTCTTCCTGTGGCTGATACTTCTGTCGACAGGTGTGTTCGGATTCTTCATCTCGATCGATCTATTCACGATGTTCATGTTTTATGAGGTGGCTCTGATCCCGATGTATCTTCTCATCGGTGTGTGGGGCAGCGGCAACAAGAACTATTCGGCCATGAAGCTTACCCTGATGCTTATGGGCGGTTCGGCGTTCCTGATGCTCGGCCTTATCGGCATCTTCTATCACTCGGCTCCCGAGGGCATGCCTCTTACGTGGAATCTGCTTGAGATCCGCGCCAACGAGAGCATCTCCGAAGGCTGGCAGTATTTCCTCTTCCCGATGACGTTTGTGGGATTCGGCGTGCTTGGCGCCATGTTCCCCTTCCATACATGGAGTCCCGACGGTCATGCTTCGGCTCCGACGGCTGTGTCGATGCTCCATGCGGGCGTGCTGATGAAACTCGGCGGCTACGGATGCTTCCGTGTGGCGATCTACCTGATGCCTCAGGCTGCCAACGATCTGGCATGGATATTCCTGGTGCTGACCGGCATTTCGGTTGTCTACGGAGCCTTCTCGGCTTGCGTGCAGACCGACCTTAAATATATCAACGCCTATTCGTCGGTGAGCCACTGCGGACTGGTGCTGTTCGCTATCCTGATGCTCAACACCACCGCAATGACCGGTGCCATCATGCAGATGCTCTCCCACGGTCTGATGACAGCGCTCTTCTTCGCTCTGATAGGTATGATATACGGACGCACACATACCCGTGACATACGCCTGATGGGCGGACTGATGAAGATAATGCCGTTCCTGGCAGTGTGCTACGTCATAGCCGGTTTCGCTTCGCTCGGTCTGCCGGGTCTTAGCGGTTTCGTGGCCGAGATGACCATCTTCGTGGGTTCGTTCGAGCACGCCGATATGTTCCACCGTGTGTTCACCATCGTAGCTTGCTGCTCGATCGTGATAACCGCCGTGTATATCCTCCGCGTGGTAGGCAAGCTGCTCTTCGGCCCCGTGCAGGACGAGCATCATCTGCAGCTCACCGACGCCACATGGTGGGAGCGTGTGTCGACAGTCACACTCATTATCAGCGTAGCGGCCATAGGCTGTTTCCCCAACTTCTTCGCTGACCTTATCAAGTTTACATTCAGCCCGTCGATCTTCGCCGTAATCGGCCAGTAATTTTGCATAGATAGAAAATGGACTATTCACAGTTTCTCATAATGAAGCAGGAAATCGGCCTTCTCGCCGTATTTCTGATCGTCTTCCTCGCCGACACCTTCCTGCCGCGCCGCGAGCAGGGTTCGATCGGCGTAATCAGCTGCATATTCTTCGCCGCTTTCACGGTGCTCGGCTTTGTCCCCGGTGTCGCAGGTGAAGGAGTGGCCTTCTCCGGCATGTATGAGGCTACATGGCCTGTGATCAATATCAAGAACATCCTCAATGTGGGTGTGCTCATAGTCATGATACAGGCTCTCCGCTGGGCCGACCAGGATATGGTGAGAATCCGTCGCGGCGAGTTCTACGAGCTGCTGCTGGTGACTCTGCTCGGCATGTATTTCATGATTTCGGCCCGTCACTTCCTGATGTTCGTGATCGGTCTGGAAACAGCTTCGCTGCCTCTGGCCGCAATGGTGGCTTTCGACAAGCACCGCTACGAATCGCGTGAGGCGGCCGTCAAGTATATACTGACAGCCGTGTTCTCCTCGGCCATCTTCATGATGGGCATATCCTACGTCTACGCTCTCTCGGGCTCGCTCTACTTCTCCGATATCGCTATCGCTGTATGGTCGGAGTCGCATAGCGCTCTGCTCGTTTGCGCTCTGGCTTTCGTGATCGCCGGTATCGGTTTCAAGCTTTCGCTTGTGCCGTTCCACCTCTGGACTGCCGACGTATATCAGGGCGCTCCCACTCCGGTCACCTCATATCTGTCGGTGATCTCCAAGGGCGCCGCTGCGTTCGCTTTCCTCGCAGTGCTGTGGCAGGCGTTCGGCACAGTATATCCCCAGGCGTGGGAATGGATGCTCTATGCTCTGATCATTCTCACCATCACTGTGGGCAACCTGTTTGCGATGCGGCAGAAAAACATGAAGCGTTTCCTCGCTTTCTCGTCAATATCGCAGGCCGGATATATCATGCTCGGCATTATCGCCTTCAATCCCATGGGACTGGCGGCTCTGATGTTCTACGTGCTGGTGTACATCTTCTCCAATCTCGCTGCTTTCGGTGTGATCGGAGCTATAGAGAATGCTTCGGGCAAGGTATGGATGGACGACTACAGGGGTCTTTACCGCACCAATCCGCGTCTGGCCTTCACAATGATGCTGGCCATGTTCTCTCTGGCCGGTATCCCTCCGTTCGCAGGCTTCTTCTCGAAGTTCTTCATCTTCACCGGTGCGATAGCCCAGGGAACGGTAGCTATCTACGTTCTGGTGCTGATAGCGCTTATCAACACCATCATTTCGCTCTACTACTATCTGCTGGTGGTAAAGGCGATGTTCATCTCGCAGGACGATTGCGTGATAGCTCCCTTCCGCAGTGCCTGCAGCGAGCGTTTCGCTCTGTGGGTATGTGTGGCGGGCATCGTGTTCCTCGGTATTGTCAGCTTCGTCTACAATACTCTCCTTGAAGGTACGATCATGAGTTTCTGATGCGTCCCTGACTGACGTTTCAACCCCTATTATATGTCTGCTCCCCGGATAGCGACCGCTATCCGGGGAGCAGTGTATTGTAGTGGAGCAAGCGATGTATCGCTGACGGCCCCGCTTCAGCGTGAGGGCAGCCGGAGCGATCGGGTGAAGCCCTCGGGCACTTCTTCCGGGAAGTGGGTGACGAATACAATGGCGGCTCCGCTTCGTGCGGCTATAGTGTCAATGATGCGTCGCACGGTGTTTTTCTGCGTTGCGTCAAGACCGTGAAACGGCTCGTCGAGCAGCATAAGCGGTGCCTCTTTGATAAATGTGCGGGCGAGCAGCGCGAGCCGCTGTTGGCCTGTGGATAACGTAGAAAATGTGCGGTCGGACAGATGTGTCATGCCGAGAGCGTCGATCCATTGGCCGGCGGTCTCGATCTGTTCGTCTGAAAGACGTGTATAGCAGCCTACGGTGTCGTTGAGGCCGCGTGCCACGACATCGCGCACCGTAGCGCTTCCTCCGCCGAAATAAAGCTGCATCTCCGGGGAGATGTACCCGATGCGGCGCTTCACTTCCCAGATACTCTCGCCGGTGCCGCGCCGGCGGCCGAAAATGCTGATGTCGTTGGAGTAGGCTTGCGGACCGTCGGCACAGATAAGACTCAGAAGTGTCGATTTGCCCGAACCGTTCGGTCCTGAAAGAACCCAGCGTTCGCCGGGCATGATCCGCCAGTCGACTGATTCCAGCAGTGTGCGTGATCCATATCTGACTGTGCAGGCGTGCATCTCTACGACCGGAACATTAGCATTGACCGTCGGCGGTATGATCCGTTGCGGGGCGTATGCCTCCGCCGTCGGTTCAAACAGGTGTGAGGCCGCGCGTCGGAGTTCAGACGCCGTTCCTGTCACGAGGGCGCCGACAGTCATATTCTCAAGAGGAAGCATAGCTGTGGCATAGTCGGGTATGTCGGCCGGATCGCATACAAGCAGCATCACCGACACTCCTTGTGAGGCGAGATGCCGGAGCGCACCGTCAAGCTCGGCCTTCGAATGGGTGTCGAGCCCGATATAGGGATTGTCGAGTATCAGCAGGTCGGGCAGTTGTCCGCAAAGTGCACGGCAGATGAGCAATTTACGCGTTTCGCCACTCGACAGGTAGTTGATGCGTTTGTCTGACATAGCGGTCATGTCAAAAGGCATGGTTGCCATCCCGGTGCTGTCGAGGCGAGGCAGCAGATCGCTGACCGTCGGCACTTCATCGTTCATCGATGATTCGAAGCGCTGTTGCATGTAAGTGACCTTGCCCTCCGACAGCGAATGTATGTCGTTAAATTCCAGTCGTGTTACTTTCATATCGGTGGCGGAAGTGCGCACGCGGTTGGTGGCGAGGTTTCGCCCCCGCTCTATTATGCGTCCGAGCGTAGATTTGCCGGCGCCGTTGCGGCCGATCACTACTGTAGTCCCAAAGGGGATGGCAGTAGTCGTAGGATTGGATAGCGATACTCCTATCCATTGCAGGCGCGGGCTTTCGAGGGTGATTATCGGGTTCATGTGCGCAAAGCTGCGAAAAAAATCTCATACATCCAAGTCTGTCCGGCATTTATAGCTATTGGAGAGCCAACGGGCATCCTATGGAGCGGATAAAAACGTTGAGTGATTCTTTGATTACGGGAAATCTCAGCACAAAACTTTAGACAATATGTATCCGGTGCCGATAGCTGATATCGGCAAAAAAGAGACTGAGCATAGATGAGAAAAGGCGATATGCCGCCGGCGTGACCTCATGGGGTCGTGGCCGGCGGCACATCGTTCTTCAGTCTGTCGTGTGCGTGTGTACGTGAGTGTGGTTTCACTCCTGACGCTGTTCCCTGATCTGGCTTCGCGTGGAGTAGTTGCTGTCGATCAGTTTGGCGAACGCACGCAGGTATTTTCTAATGCCCGATATCATTTCCTGACTCTCCTGCAGGAGGTTGAGGTAGACGTAGAGCACCGCCATTGTCTTCGGGTCATCGCGGTGTATGCGTCCCTGCAGGCGATGGTATGTGGCCGATAGCGTGTCCTTGATCTCGTCGCAGTGGCGTCGCAGGGTTGCCACGGTGTCGATATCGCCGCTTTGTGTCAGCGCCAGTGTGTCGTTGAAGAGTGTTTCGATGCGCGTCCGTATTACTGCGAAGTCGGCGGCATACTGCACGGGCAGCGGCAGAAAGTTGTTTTCAACATGTTCTTTGCACACCTCGTTGATGCGGTGGAGATTGTAGAGTATCGACATGCAGCAGTTGTTGCTGGTGTAGAACCATGCGCTCTTTTCAAGCGCCATCGACTGCGATAGCTTGCGCAGACAGAGAGTTTCTTTGCGTCGTGCGTTCTTGAGTTTCTTTTTGCCGTCGGCGAGGGTTCGTTCGGCTTTGTAAAGGGGCTTGACGTCGTCGTTGACAAATGCATGAGTGATGCCTGTGTATGTGTCCCTTGCATAGGCGATGAACTGTTCCTGATTGCCGGTGATATACATCAGAAGCATAGGCCATATCTGTGTCTGGTCGGAGGTGGATATGATGGTGCGGAACAGTGTGTCGCCACCCTCGGCCGATTCTTTTTGCGCGCGTTTGAAACGCAGATTGCTGCGGATGATTATGGCTACCGTCAGCAGGGCGAGAATAATCATCACCGTGATGCCTCCCAGATGCATTGCCAGCACGAGTATTCCGGCGCCGAGGAACGCTGCTCCGGCGGTGATAAACCATCCGCCGATGACGGAAATGACTCCTGTGATGCGGAACACCGCGCTCTCGCGACCCCATGCGCGGTCGGCAAGCGACGATCCCATGGCCACCATGAAGGTGACGAATGTGGTGGACAGCGGGAGTTTCATCGATGTGCCCAGTGCGATGAGCGCCCCGGCGAGAACGAGATTGACCGATCCTCTGACAAGGTCGAATGCCGCGCCTTGATCCATTATGGTTTCGTCAATGTTGAAGCGTCGGTTGATCCAGCGGCGTACCGAAGGCGGAGTGGCGTTTCTCGCCCAGTTGACCAGATGTATGGCCCAGCGCACAAACCGGCGTCCGATGCGCGACGATCCGAACATCTCATCGCCTGCCTCCTGTGATCCCAGTCCGATTTCGGTCTGAGAGACTTTTCGTGCCTTTCGCGATGTGGCCAGAGATACGACCATGATCACTCCGGCTCCGATCAGAAACCACACGGATGTGTCCGACGGGCCGTTGAGTGCCCCCATGAGATATGTGTGTGGATCGCCATTGCCATTGGCGGCATAGTCGGTGAAGGCTGAAAGACCCGACAGCGGCACTCCGATAAAGTTGACGAGGTCGTTGCCTGCAAATGCCATGGCGAGAGCGAAAGTGCCCATCATGACGATTACTTTCAACACATTGACACGCAGCGCGTGGAGCAATTGCATGAGGAGTGTGAATCCGGCCAGACAGCAAAGTATTATGACCATCGTGTGGCCGTTTATCCAGACTTTGAGTTCGGGCGTCATGAATGCGAGATCCTTGGTGCCCTTGATTAGCAGGAAATAGACTATGGCAGTGGCGCATATTCCGCCGAATATGCCGATTTTCCATTTAAGATGGCTGCGGTAGTTGAAGGAGAATACCAGACGGGCTATGAACTGCACTATAGTGCCGAAGAAAAACGCTATCGCTACGGATAGGAATATGCCGAGTATGACGGATAGTGCTTTTTCGGTGTTGAGCAGATCGTTGAAGCCCAGATCGGGAGTATCTGTGGCCATCTTGATGAGCGACACGACGAATGTGGCTCCCAGCAGCTCGAATACCATCGACACGGTAGTGGATGTAGGCATTCCGAGCGAATTGAATATATCAAGCAATATGACGTCGGTCACTATCACGGCCATAAAAATACACATAAGATCGTAGAACGAGAAGTGTTCAGGCCTGAAGATGCCGTGACGTGCTATGTCCATCATGCCGTTGCTCATGGCTGCTCCGAGAAAAACTCCGATAGAGGCTACGATGATGATGCGTTTGAATGGGGCAGCCTTCGACCCCATCGCAGAGTTGAGAAAGTTGACCGCGTCGTTGCTGACACCTACCGACAGATCAAACACTGCCAGCAGAAACAGGAATACCACGACGCATAGAAAAAGTAATTCCATGTAGTACGTTTATTTAGTTCTTCTGCAAAGTAAAACACAGAATGTTTCATAAATGTTGCACATTGCTTAAATTTGCTTTTAATGTGCAAAAAGCCGTCAAAACGCGGGTAAATATCAGCGAATGAGTGGAAGGGTGACAGTGAACAGCATTCCGCCTTCGGAGCGCAGGGTGGCACTTACAGAGCCGCCGTGCCATGCTGTGGCGTTTTTGACTATGGCAAGTCCCAGGCCGGTGCCTCCGGCTCTCCGCGAGCGACCCTTGTCGATGCGGTAGAAACGCTCAAAAATGTGCGGCAGATGTTGCGGATCTATTCCGCAGCCGTTGTCGGCCACGTTGATTTCAATGTATCTGCCGCCGACAAACTGACTGATTTCAATGGTGGATCCGCCGGAATACTCTATGGCGTTTGAGAGCAGGTTGCCGATCACGGATTCCATAAGCGAGCGGTTGCCTGGAATCGGATCGCTGAACGTTACCATGTTGACAATACTGATGTTCTTGGCCTCTGCCTGCATGATGTGCCGCTCTATGGTTTCCGCTATGATGTGTGCGATGTTGATCTCTTCAACCGCTATCTGCGTGCTGCCGTCGTCGAGCCTGGTTATGGCCGCCACATCGTCAAGCAGGCGGCCGAGCCTCTGGTTGGCTTTTTCGCATCGGGTCAGTATTTCAGTGCGTTTCGATGATTCCATGTCGGGGTGTGCCAAAAGGGTGTCAAGACACAGCTGCATGGATGCCACCGGTGTTTTCAGTTCATGATTTATGTTATTGGTGAGGCGTCGTTTCATCTCGTCCTTCTCCTGCTGCTGGCGTATGACGGTCTGATGCTCGCGGTCGCGCTGAGCCACGGCCTGCTGCATTCTGGAGTAGAGTCTGACAATGTGGCCGGAAATTTCGCCAAGCTCATCGTGAGGCAGCGGTCCGGTATCGTGGATCCGTTCTCCGCGTTCGGCTTGCTCGGCAAACCGGTTGAGCCGGCTTACGTGTTCGCCGACTCTTCTTGTGGCCAGGTATCCCAGCATACACATCGAAACCATGATGACGAGCAGTGTCCACATGAAACCGTAGTCGGCCGATAGGAGCTGGTGGAGGGTCACGTCGTAAGGCACGGCAGTGCGCACGACATACAGTCCGTCGGCAGTGGCCGAATAGAAGTAGGTCTGTCCCGTGCTGTCGCTGTGGCGTCGGAGCGAATAGCCCTTGCCGGTGCGCAGCGCCTCGGCAATTTCCTCTCGGTCGAGGTGTGGCGTGCCTGGGAGTGTGTCGACAGTGTTGTCGTATATGACGTCACCTGAATGGTCTATCACACTCAGCCGTAGTTCCGGAATGGAACGAAGCAGCGGTGTGTGCAGTGAATCAACCGGTACACCGTAGGCAAGTTTTTCCAGTATCATGGCATTCAGATCCTGAAGACGCGAGTCAAGTTCCTGCACCTTGAACTGCCGTTCACGATGGTATTGAAACACAGCGAAACAAACCGCCATAAGCAGTGAGTAGGCCACCAGCCCGATAAACAGACGCCGGTGATAGGATATTTTTATAACCCTTTTCATAGCGGTTATATCATGGATTTCTGTTGAAAATAAAACGTTGTGATGCGATGAATATTTTTTTGTGAAGAAATTTTTATGAAAATTGTTGCTTGTGAGAAAAAGAGTTTGTAACTTTGCAGCCGCTAACGTAAAGGAAGCACTGATGTCCGGGGTGTAGCACAGTTGGTTAGCGCGCCACGTTCGGGACGTGGAGGTCGGAAGTTCGAGTCTTCTCACCCCGACATAAGAGATAAGCTTGGAAGCGTAAAGTCTTCCGAGCTTATTTTATTTTATACAGGTCACTCCTGATCCGGTCCGTTCAGGATATGGCGATAACGCACCAAAGCATAGATTCATGGCCGTTAATATTGTTAAACCGGGGCGGGGATATAGTCGAATGTTGGAGGGAAATTTGTAATTTTGCATACTATGCACAAGCAGACATCAGACGAACAAAAACAGAATATAATAGCCCGGGGTGTGCGCGTCAACAATTTGAAAAATATTGACGTGGAGATCCCCCGCAACCGCATGACGGTGATAACCGGCCTTTCGGGATCGGGCAAATCGTCGCTGGCTTTCGATACGTTGTATGCCGAGGGGCAGCGCCGCTATGTGGAGTCACTGTCGGCCTATGCCCGTCAGTTTCTCGGACGGATGCAGAAGCCTGAAGCCGATTTCATCAAAGGTCTGCCTCCGGCCATAGCCATAGAGCAGAAAGTGAGCACCCGCAATCCGCGCAGCACCGTCGGCACTTCGACGGAGATATACGAATATCTGCGTCTGTTGTTCGGACGCATCGGCGTGACCCGTGATCCGGTGACCGGCGAAACGGTGAAGAAACATACGGTAGACGATGTTGTGAACGTGGCATGGAGTTGTCCTGCGGGCACACGTATGACAGTCAGTTCGCCGATCACATTGCCCGAAGGAAGGTCTATGGCCACACAGCTTGAGGTGCTTCTGAAGGGCGGATATTCGCGGCTATTGCATGACGGCGAGTTTCTTGATATTGCCGAAATGCTAGCCTCGCCTGAAACGATTCCTGTTTCGGCCGAAGGGTTTGAATTGCTTGTCGACCGTCTGTCGGTCAGTGACGACAGCGACGAGAAGAGCCGTCTGGCCGACTCGGCTGAAACCGCATTTTTCGAGGGGCATGGCAGTCTGGTGCTGACGTTGTATGATGCTGACGTGCCGCGACGGCTGGAGTTTTCAAAACGTTTCGAATCGAGCCGCAGGCAGTTTGTCGAGCCGAACGACCTGATGTTTAATTTCAACAATCCCTACGGCGCATGTCCGCGTTGCGAGGGCTTCGGCCGTGTGATAGGCATAAGTGAGGATCTGGTGGTGCCCGACCGTAACCTGTCGGTCTATGACGACGCCGTGGCATGCTGGAAGGGCGAGAAGATGGGCCAGTGGAAACAGATGGCCATCGCAGCCTCCGGTGCTGCATCATTCCCGGTTCATAAGCCTTATTGTCAGCTGACCGAGCAGGAACGCTCATGGCTGTGGCATGGCGGTGCAGGAGGATTTGAGGGGATCGACGGTTTCTTCCGCATGGTGGAGGAAAATCTCTACAAGATACAGTATCGTGTGCTTCAGGCCCGCTATCGTGGCAAGACGGAGTGTCCGGAATGTCACGGGTCCCGGTTGCGCTCCGATGCGTCCTATGTCAGTGTCGCCGGCAAGACAATCACCGAAATGGTGAAGATGCCGGTCGATGCGCTTCACTCCTTTTTCGAGAATATAGATCTGCCTGCGGCTGACCGTGAGATAGCCCGCAGGCTGCTGACGGAGATCACTGTCAGACTGCGGTTTCTGTCGGACGTCGGTCTGGGATATCTCACACTCGACCGTCTGTCGGCGACCCTGTCGGGCGGCGAGAGCCAGCGCATCAATCTGGCCACGCAGCTTGGCAGCAGTCTTGTCGGGTCGTTGTATATACTTGACGAGCCGAGTATCGGACTTCACTCGCGCGACACCGACCGGCTTATCAGCGTGCTCAAGCGTTTGCGCGACATTGGCAATACCGTAGTGATAGTGGAGCACGACGAAGAGATAATACGCGAGGCCGACCATCTGATCGACGTCGGGCCGGAAGCCGGACGCAATGGCGGACGCATCGTGAACGAGGGCTCGCCGGCGTCTTTGCCCGATGTCGAGGGCAGTTATACGGCCGCCTATCTCAACGGCCGGATGTCGATACCGGTGCCGGCGCACCGACGCCCGTGGCGCGATTTTATAGAGGTAAAGGGCGCCAGAGAACACAATCTGAAGAATATCGATGTGAAATTTCCGCTCGGAGTCGTCACTGTAGTGACCGGAGTGAGCGGAAGCGGCAAGTCGACTCTGGTGCGCGATGTGCTTTATCGAGCGCTTGCACGGCGTTTCGATATAGCTGTGGATGCTCCTGGAGCATTCGATTCGCTCGGAGGCGATCTGCACAGGGTGGAGGCCGTGGAATTTGTCGACCAGAATCCGATAGGACGGTCGACACGCAGCAATCCGGCTACTTATCTCAAGGCCTACGATGAGATACGCCGTCTGTTTGCCGACCAGCAGGGGGCGAAGCAGATGGGCTTCGGTCCGGGATATTTCTCGTTCAATGCCGAGGGCGGACGCTGCGAGGAGTGCAAGGGCGAGGGCACGATCACTATCGAGATGCAGTTTATGGCTGACATTACAGTGGAGTGTGAGGAGTGTCATGGCAAACGTTTCAAGCGCGATGTGCTTGATATCACCTATCGCGGCAAGTCGATCTACGATGTGCTTGAAATGACGGTCGACGAGGCTATAGAGTTCTTCGGTGGCGCTGACGGGCTGACCGAAAAGAAGATTGTTAAGCGCCTGAGGCCGCTGGCCGATGTGGGGCTCGGATACATACGTCTGGGGCAGAGTTCGTCGACTCTGTCGGGTGGCGAAAACCAGCGTGTCAAGCTGGCATATTATCTTTCGATGGAGAAACCGCGCCCAACGGTATTCATATTCGACGAGCCTACCACCGGACTGCATTTCCACGATATAAATACGCTGATGGATTCGTTCTCGCGCCTTATAAAGGCCGGGCATACGGTGATCATCATTGAGCACAATATGGATGTCATCAAGACCGCCGATCATTTGATCGACATAGGTCCGGAGGGGGGTGATGCCGGCGGCAGGGTGGTGGTCAGCGGCACGCCCGAAGAGGTGGCTGCATGCGAGGCTTCATATACAGGGCGTTACCTGAAAGCTAAACTGCAACCGTAAGTATTAATCCCATGCAGACAGGCCGTAATCTGACACTGAAGATATTGTTGCCGCTTGCCATAGGCATAGCGGTGGTAGTATGGCTGTTCGGCCGCGAATTCAGCCTGTCGGATCTCGCTCGGGTGCCATGGAGCGGGCGGACGGTCTGGGCGCTGTCTCTGGCACTTCTTGCCGTGGCCGGACGTGAATTTGGTCTTGCGTGGCGATTCAGGGTGCTGACCGACGGCCGTCTGTCGGCTATGGCGGCGTTGAGAGTCACCATGATGTGTGAGTTTACGTCGGCCATCACACCCACCACAGCCGGTGGAAGCGCCATGAGCGTGTGGTTCATGCACCGTGAGGGTATCAGCGGAGGTCGGGCCGGCTCGGTGATGCTGGTCACTTTGTTGCTCGACGAGGGTTTTATGGCTTTGGCCGGTCCGCTCGTTTTTGTTTTGCTGGGGTCTGATGCTCTTTTTGGGTTTAGTGACGGCAGTGGAGCGGCGGTGGATCAGGGGATACGTGCCGCTTTCTGGGCGGTATGGGGAGTGACTGTGGTATGGACTGCGTTGCTGTTTGTGGCAATAATTCTGAAGCCGGCGGCAATGAGCGCGGTCATCAGGCGTCTGTTTTCCTGCCGTTGGCTTCGCCGTTGGCAGAAAAAGATGGATGGCGTGGCGGCCGATCTGTCGGAGGCAAGCCGCCGGTTACGCGGCATGGGATGGCGATGGTGGACGAAGGCGGCCGTAGCCACAGCGTTGAGCTGGATCTCACGCTTCCTCGTGGTCAACGCTCTGTTTGCTGCGTTTGTGCCCGAGGCTCCCCAGATGCTTGTCCTCGGCCGTCAGGCTATTGTGTGGCTGCTGCTGACGGTCAGCCCTACGCCGGGCGGCAGCGGCATCAGCGAATGGCTTTTCACCACATACTACGGCGATCTTGTCGGTGATCGATCAATGACGCTTGTCGTGGCAGTGATGTGGCGTATATTGACATATTATATTTACCTTGCGGCCGGTGCTGTGGTCATACCGGCGTGGTCGCGTAAGCGAAATTTGCAATGAAGGGTTTTATCCCTATGCTGGCAGCTCTTATGCTTGCCCTTGCGGCCACGTGCGAGGCCGCCGTGAAGGTCTATCGGATTGATCTCGATGAAGAGATAGGCGCCACGACGTGGCAATTCACGAGAGCCGGACTGCAGGCGGCCCGCGAACGTGGCGCCGATCTGGTGCTTGTGCATCTCAATACTTACGGTGGCGAAGTGGGAGCAGCCGACTCCATACGCACGGCGCTTCTCCACTGCGGCATTCCTACAATGGCGTTTGTCGACAACAATGCGGCTTCGGCGGGAGCGCTGATAGCGCTTGCCTGCGATACGGTCATCATGCGTCCTGACGCCACGATGGGTGCGGCTACGGTGGTTAACGGCACCGACGGACAGGCTATGCCCGACAAATATCAGTCATATATGCGCGGCATAATGCGGGCTACGGCCGAGAGTCATGGCAAGGTGCTCGACGCAGACGGCCGATGGCGTTGGCGCCGCGATCCGGTGATCGCTGAGGCGATGGTGGATCCGAGGGTGGAGGTCGACGGTCTGATCGACGATACGAGAGTGCTCACATTCACTCCCGACGAGGCGGTCAGGTGGGGATATGCCGACGGTAAGGCCGACAATGTGGCTGAGGCTCTTGCTCATATAGGGGTGGAGTCGTTCGAGATACAGCGCTATCAGCCTACATGGGTCGATAGGCTGACTGGGTTTTTCGGCAGTCCCGGAGTGCAGGCGATCCTTATCATGATCATTGTCGGCGGCATATATTTCGAACTCCAGACTCCCGGCATGGGATTTCCGTCGATGGCCGCTCTCGGCGCGGCGGTGTTGTATTTCCTGCCGCTCTATATATCGGGAGTGGTTTCGAGCTGGATTGTCGTGGTGTTTGTCGTAGGCCTGCTGCTGATGTTGCTTGAGCTTTTCGTTATACCCGGTTTCGGTATCGCCGGCATAGCCGGAGGTGTGATGATGTCGGCCTCGCTGTTTTTCGGGCTTTTCGAGAATTTCAGCTTCAGTCTTGGCGGTGTCAGCTCGATTGCGATGTGGTATTCGCTGGGAACCATGATGGCCGGTGTGGCGCTTGCCATCGGTGCGATATGGCTGCTGACGTCGCGCTACGGCACCCGGCTGATGGGCGGACGCAATATGCTTGTCAAGGAGCAGCTTGTGGCCGATGGATATATTGGGGTTGATATGCGTCCGTCACGATATGTGGGGATGGACGCTGTGGCTCTGACCGATATGCGACCTTCTGGCAAGGTGATGGTTGATGGCGAGAGGCTCGATGCGGTTTCCGATGACGGATTTATCGACAGTGGCACTGCCGTCAGGATAGTGCGCTACGAGAACGCGCAGCTATATGTGGAGCATGCGCGGGTGTGTATTGTCGATGAGTGACGGCTCAGCGGCGGTCACACACCGAACTGTTCACCCTCCATCACGGCAAGCTCCCACAGGCTCATGGCATTTTCCTGCTCTTTTTTCAGAGAGGCGTGCTGACGGATGAGCTCTTCGGTGCTTTCGCCTGCGGCGAAGCGCGACTCGATGTCGGCTATACGCTGTTCGACGTCGGCCACAGCCGCCTCGGCCTCCGATATCTTCTTTCTGGCCTTGCGTGCGAGCTTTTCCATCTCTTTCATTTCCTGATAGCTTTTGCGCTGTGGAGCGGTCTGCTTGTCGGCGGAGCTGTCGGGAGCGGTAGCCGGCTGTGTGGGCTTTTGCGATTGCCGGTGCTTTTCAGCAGCGGCAGCGACCGATGAGGCCGATGGTGATTTCGACAGCTCAAGTTCCTGCAGACGGCTGATTTTTTTCTTTTCAAGGAATTCGTATATGCCGCCGAGGCATTCCCTTACCTTTCCGCCGCCAAACTCGTAGACCTTCTCGACGAGGCCGTCGAGAAATTCACGGTCGTGCGAAACCACTATCACTGTGCCGTCAAACTGCTGAATGGCCTGTTTGAGCACATCCTTGGTCTGCATGTCGAGGTGGTTGGTAGGCTCGTCGAGTATAAGCAGATTGACCGGTTCGAGCAGGAGGCGTATCATGGCCAGGCGTGTCTTTTCGCCACCGCTCAACACCTTGACCTTTTTGTCGGATGCTTCTCCGCCAAACATGAACGCACCGAGTATGTCGCGTATCTTTGTGCGAATGTCGCCGGTGGCCACACGGTCGATAGTGTCAAACACGGTCAGTTCGCCGTCGAGCAGCTGCGCCTGGTTCTGCGCGAAATATCCTATCTTGACGTTGTGGCCGATCTTCAGCGATCCGTCAAAAGGGATCTCACCCATAATGCATTTCACGAGGGTGGACTTGCCTTCGCCGTTCTTGCCTACGAATGCCACTTTGTCGCCGCGTTTCAGTGTGAAGCTTGCTCCGGAAAACACTTTATGGTTTCCGTAGGATTTGCCGACATTGTCGGCTGTCACCGGGTAGTCGCCCGATCGCGGAGCGGGTGGAAATTTCAGATTGAGACGCGATGTGTCGACTTCGTCCACCTCGATGCGCTCTATTTTGGCCAGTTGCTTGATGCGACTCTGCACCTGCACGCTCTTTGTGGCCTTGTAGCGGAAGCGTTCGATGAATTCTTCGGTGTCCTGTATCTGTTTCTGTTGGTTCTGATAAGCGCGCATCTGCTGCTCCATGCGCTCGCGGCGAAGCTCTACGAAGTGCGAGTAGCTGACAGCATAGTCGTAGATGTGTCCGAGCGATATCTCAATGGTGCGGTTGGTGACATTGTCGATAAACGCGCGGTCGTGGCTGACAAGCACCACAGCCTTGGCCTTGGTGACCATAAACTGTTCAAGCCACTGTATCGATTCTATATCAAGGTGGTTGGTCGGCTCGTCGAGCAGCAGCACGTCGGGGCGGCGCAGCAGCAGTTTCGCCAGTTCGATACGCATACGCCATCCGCCGCTGAATTCCGAAGTGGGGCGGCAGAAGTCGCTCCGGTCAAATCCGAGTCCGGTCAGTGTCTTTTCCATCTCGGCTTCCATGTTTTCGCTCTCCTCCATGGCTATGCGTTCGGAGAGCGAGGTCATGTCATCGATCAGACGGTGGTATTCGGCTGACTCGTAGTCCGTGCGCGATGCGAGCTGTTGGTTGAGATCGTCGAGCTTCCGGTGCAGATCGTCAATGGCGGCGAAGGCTTTCCTGACCTCTTCTACAACGGTCAGAGAGTCGGAAATCTCCATCTGCTGCGGAAGATAACCGATGGTGACATCCTGAGCTACCGCAACGGTGCCCGATGTAGGGCGTTGCAGTCCGGCTATGATTTTAAGCATGGTTGATTTGCCGGCTCCGTTTTTGCCGACAAGGGCTATACGGTCGCGGCGGTTTATGACATAGCTTATGTTGTCGAGCAGCGTCTTTGCGCTGAATTCTACGCTGAGGTTCTGTATGGAAATCATGTCTTGGATCGGTGGCGATGGTTGGGTAGGGTGTGAAATAAATGAAGCCGGTCTTCGTGAAGAAGGCCGGCTTCTGAAGGGGTGAGTAGTGAATCCGGGAATCGAACCCGGGTCTCCACCGTGAGAGGGTGGCGTGCTAGGCCACTACACTAAATCACCATTTTGTTGTCAGTCTCTCTCGATTGACACTGCAAAATTACAACCCCTTTTTGAATTGTGCAAATTTTTCGGACGTTTTTTTTGAAAAAAATGCGTTGTCTTGCGATGGGGATTTGTAATCTCCTTTATAGTAGGGTTATATCGCCGAAGAATTCCGGCCGGTGAAAATCGGGCTGTGGGGTGGTGATAGGCGCCCAGCTCAGATAGTGGGGTTCGGAGGTGGCGTCGGCGCACTTGTAGAAGTTGGCGCGCATATCGACAGGGTTGCCCGGCTCGTAGCTGACTCCGATAAGCGACAGCGGTATAGCGGCGAGAAGATTCCATGAGAAGATTCCCTGCAGTTCCTCGAAGGGGCGTGTGCCGCAGCTTGCCAGACGTCTTACGCTGTCAAGTTGCTCGTCGGTGAGTTTCTCGCCAGAATGGCGATCCATGCGGCGGGCTGCGTGGATAGTGCCGATGCAGTTAAACTCAAAGTTGTAGTAGGGGGCTTCTCCGTGGGGAGCCACGAAGAACTCTACGCACGAATCCTGATATACGTCGGAGTTGTTCTTGTAGTTGACCGCGCGCAGATAGTTGCACCGTGTGAAGAAGTCGATGTAGATCTGTGTGTCGGAGTGTGCGATGGTGAAGGCTGTCAGCGGTCGGTAGGGATACTGTTCTTTCCAGTTGAGATGGTCGATGGTCTGGTGCTCGCCTTTCTCGTCGAGATATTTCACTGCCTGATCGAGAGTCATGGAGTCGAGTTCCGGCAGATAGGGAATGTCGAGATGTTGTCGTTGGTTCTGCATATATGGTCTGGTATTGGAATGGGTTATTCAAAGAGTTCTTTTAGGCCGAGGATAAATCCCACCGATGCCATGACGAGCAATATCACGGCGATGATACGGTTGACAAGCCACATGGAGCGGACGTTGAAGTGGGCTCTGACCTTGTTGACGAAATACGTGATGAGAAACCACCATATCACGGCTCCGGCTATGATGCCGGTATAGCCGGCGATGTAGTGATAAAATCTGTATTGTGTGTCAAGAAAGTTGAAGCGTGCGAAGAGTCCGATGATGAAGAACAGTATCAGCGGATTGGAGAATGTGAAGAGGAAGCCGGTGGCGAAATCGCGCCAGTAGTTCGAGGCCTGCGGGGCGGGGGTGCGTAGCTGCCGCGATGGATTGTTGCGGAAGAGATATATGCCGTAGATGATCAATACAAGACTGCCTATGACTTGCAGCACATTCTGGTTGGATTCGATGAAGTCGGTGACAAACGAGAGTCCCAGTCCGGTGAGCAGACAGTAGATGAGGTCGGACAATGCGGCCCCGATGCCGGTGACGAAGGCTGGCATACGCCCCTTGTTGAGCGTGCGTTGTATCACAAGCATGCCGATCGGTCCCATGGGAGCTGAAATCAGTGCTCCGATGAGTATGCCGGTGATTATTATGTTTGCTGCGCTCTCCATTGTGGGGTTGTAGGGTAAGTGTGACAGTGTCGTTTATGCGATATACCGCACTGCCTCGAAACACATTTACAAAATTACAATTCTCCGCCTGAAATCACAAATCTTTTTGTAGCTATGCGCACGGCGGCGGCACAGGTCAGTAGGTGAGATGTTCGCGTCGTGAGGCGTCGATGCGGAGCAGTATGAAGAGCAGTATGGTGAAGCTCCATAGCGATGAGCCTCCATAGCTGAAGAAGGGGAGCGGGATACCGATGACAGGGCATAGGCCTATGACCATGCCGACGTTGACGGCGAGATGAAATATGAAGTAGGAGGCCACGCAATAGGCGTAGACGCGCCCGAATACGGTAGGTTGCCGTTCGGCTATGTGTATCACCCGTAGTATCAGCGCCAGAAACAGGAGCAGCACGGCGGTGGAGCCTATGAATCCTTCTTCCTCGCCGATGGTGCAGTAGATGAAGTCGGTGTGCTGTTCGGGAACATACTTCAGTTTGGTCTGGGTGCCGTTGAGAAATCCTTTGCCGGTGAGTCCGCCAGATCCTATGGCAATCTTGCTCTGATTCACGTTGTAGCCTGCACCGAGGCGGTCCTCTTCAAGTCCGAGTGTCACCTTTATGCGCTGCTGGTGATGTGGCTGAAGCACGGAGGTGAATGCATAGTTGACAGAGTAGAGGAATATCACTCCGGCCATGACGGCTCCTACAGTCACAAGGAGTGGTTTGCTGTCGCCGCGCAGGCATAGTATGAGGCAATATACGCATGAGGCGGCAAGCACTGGCGGAAGGAAGTATCTTCCTGGGATGTCAATTGCCAGAAGATGCAGTCCCCATGCCACGGCTGCCGCTCCGAGATAGAAAAGTACGACATTGCGGGCGGCTTTGACGCGGTGGCAATAGACGGCAAGCATGCCGAGCAGAAGCAGTCCGAGCATTATTATGACGGCGGCTTCGCCAAGCGGCATGTCCATGAACATCGTGCCGGCGTATTTCACCGCCACGACAAAGATGATGACTGCGCCTGCCGCCGCAAGGAGCACCAGACCGCTCATGCCTTCGCGGTAGAGCACGAAAAACAGTGAGAGATAGGCCAGTGCCGACCCGGTTTCTCTCTGGGCGAGAATGAGCGCTATCGGCACGAATATTATCGCAATGGCTCTCAGATAATTGGTGTGTGAGTCGTTGAGCCTGAACTGATAGCCGCTGAACAGTTTGGCCAGAGCCAGGGCGGTGGCAAACTTGCCGAATTCGGCAGGCTGGAAGCTGACAGGGCCGAACACGAGCCATGAGCGTGATCCCTTGATGTCCGGAGCCACGAAAATGGTCACAACCATTATGGCCAGCAGCGTGAGATAGATCGGATAGGCGTAGGTTTCATACATGCGCCTGTCTATGAGCATTATCATCAGAGCCAGGCCGAGTGCGAGAAATATCCAGCGCACCTGTTTGCCTGAAAATTCGTTGAAGTCGAAAATCGATGCGTTGTCGAAGTCGTAGCTTGCGGCATATACGCTGAACACTCCTGCCACGACAAGCACCAGATACAGTCCGACACTCATCCAGTCGATGTAGCGCACGTAGGATGTCGGCACGGCTTTATGATTAATGCTTCTTGACTCCACTGTAGATTATGGTGTTGGACTCAAGCATGCGCTGCTCGAGATATTTGCGTTGGTCGGATATCTTTCCTGTGAGATATTTCTCAATGACAAGGCTGCCGATGGGAACTCCGTAGGTGGCACCGAATCCGGCATTCTCCACGTAGGCGCAGACGGCTATTTTGGGGTTGTCGTAGGGTGCGAAACCTATGAATGCCGAGTGGTCCTTGCCGTGTGGATTCTGTGCGGTGCCGGTCTTGCCGGCCACCTCTATGTCGGGGAGTGCCGCGAGTCGGCATGTACCGCCGGTGACGGCCATGCGCATTCCTTCGGCTACGTCGGCGAAATGCCGGGCGTCGATAGTCGGATAGTGTCGGGCGATAAGATCCTGGGGCATCACAGTGTCTTCGATCTCCTTGACCACGTGGGGTGTGATGAACCATCCACGGTTGGCTATAGTGGCGCACAGATTGGCAATCTGCATGGGAGTGGCGAGGATTTCGCCCTGACCGATGGATACGGATATGATGGTGTTGGCACTCCACCGGCTCTCACCGTAGATCTTGTTGTAGAATTTGGCGTTGGGTATGAATCCGCGGCTCTCTCCGGGCAGGTCGGTGCCGAGCCGGTAGCCGTAGCCGAGCGACACGAGATGTTTCTTCCATGTTTCGAATGCTTCGGCCGATGTGCCGTACTTCGAGCGCCGGTCCACCATGGCCTTGAAGCCGTAGCAGAAATATGCATTGCATGATGTCTGTAGTGCAGGTTTGAGCGGCAGCGGCGAGCCGTGGCTGTGGCATCCTACCTTGAGGCCTCCGCTGACAAATCCGTGATAGCACGGATAGGCGGTGGAGGGTGTGATGATATTTTCCTGCAGTAGGATAAGTCCGTTGGCGGGTTTGAATGTCGAGCCGGGAGGATATGCACCCATCAGGGCACGGTCGAACAGCGGCTTGTAGAAATCGGCCACGAGAGCCTTGTAGTTGGCTCCGCGTTTGCGGCCAACGAGCAGCGATGGATCGTAGGTGGGCGATGACACCATGGCCAGTATCTCTCCGGTGGATGGCTCGATGGCCACGAGCGCTCCGATCTTGTTGACCATCAGCGATTCGGCGTATTGCTGCAACTCAATGTCGATGCTGAGCTTGAGGTTGCGGCCCGATATGGCTCCGCGGTCGCGAGCGCCATTCTCGAATTTGCCCTGTATCTGTCCCTTGGCGTCGCGTATGAGTATCTCCACTCCCTTCTCGCCGCGCAGATATTTCTCGTAGCTCTTCTCCACTCCGAGGTCGCCGGTGTAGTCGCCCGACGAATAATACGGGTCGGCGTCGATGTCGGCCTGCGACACCTCGCGTATGTTGCCGAGCACGTTGGCTGCGGCCTTGTAGCCGTATTCACGCAGTATGCGTTTCTGTATGAAAAATCCCGGATAGCGGTACATCTTCTCCTGAAGACGTCCGTAGTCCTCGGCCGAAAGATGTGTCATGAACACCTGTGGCGAATATGACGAGTAGCCGGGGTTGAGGCGTCGGTCCTTCATGTCGGCTATGCGGCGGGTGAACTGTTCGGTGGTGAGTCCGAGCGTGTTGCAGAAGTCGAGTGTGTCGAACGGCTGCACGTCGCGCGGTATCATCATGATGTCGTAGGCCGGCTGGTTGAATACCACGACCCGCCCCTGACGGTCGTAGATTATGCCTCGTGACGGATATATTGCTTTTTTCAAGAATGCGTTGGAGTCGGCATAGTCCTTGTAGCGGTCGTCGACCACCTGAAGATTGAAGAGGCGAACGATATATATGGCTACAATAAGCAGAATGAAGCCTCCGACTACATATTTCCGGCGTTCGAGTCTATAATCTTTTCTCATTGTGGCTGCTGGTGAGGCTGTCGGTGGCTATCATGAGGAGAAATGTGAGCAGGGTGCTTGAGGCGATGCGCAGCATGAGCGATAAAGGCCGGAAGAAGCTCATCGACTCTACAAGAAATATGACCAGGCAATAGATCGCCGAGAGTGTTATGGCGTATTTCGCGAATACCGGGAAGCCGAGCGAGCGGGCCGACGGGCAGGGGTCGGTGATGTCCTCCTCGCGCGGAAAATAGAGTTTTACCACCGGGCGGCGCAGTGCGGCGAGAATGGTGCATGCAATGGCATTCATTCCCTGTGTGTCGGCGAAGATGTCGACGGCGAGACCCATGAAGAATCCTATAGTCAGCGTCCAGTTGGCCGACAGGGTCAGAGGCAGATGGAGCAATGTATAGATGAATATGAATCCGACGGCATATCCGAGCAGTGCAATATGGTTGAACACCACTACCTGCACGGCTATAAGCATGATGGCGAGAAAAATGAATTTTATGGTCGTCTTGCTCATTTCTTGTCGATTATGTCGCGTTCTACCTCGCGGATTTCGTCGGTCATCGAGTCGGATATGATCCGCACGGTGCCAAGGGTGGTGAAGTCGGTGAAGAGTCTGACGCGGAGTGCGAAGAAGTTTTCGTCGTGGTCGCGCAGCCCCTTTACGATGGTGCCGATGGGCACTCCTTCGGGGAATACGGTAGAGAAGCCACTGGTGACTATGGTGTCGCCGATCTCAAACACTGCGTGTCGTGGAAGCTCTTCGAGTATGGCTTCCTCAGGATCTGTCCCGTCCCACACGAGTGATCCTACATGGTCATGTCCCTTGACTTTGCACGACAGCCGCAGGTGGTTGTTGAGCAGCGATATGACTCTGGCTGAGTGCGGGCCGGTCACATTGACGATGCCAACCACGCCGTTCTGATCCATGACACCCATTTCCGGACGGATGCCGTCGGCCGAGCCCTTGTCGATGGTGATGTAATTGTGCGTACGGTGGGTGGTGTTGTTGATCACCCTTGCGAGGATGAAACTGTAGCGCTGCAGCGCAGAGTCGGTGGTCATTGTGTCGGCATAGACCAGTTCGCGTGTGCGTTCGAGCTGTTGCTTCAGGTTGATCACTTCGAGTTCCAAAGCCGAGTTACGTCGCTGCAGGTCTTCGTTGATGTCGCGCAGATGGAAGTAGGCGGTGAGATTGCTCGCTCCCTTGTAGACGACGGCCGATACAGCATTGGCCGATGTCAGCATCACATGGTGCTGCCACGGATTGCTGTGAAAAAGCATGAAGCATCCCGCCGCCATGTAGGCGACGAAAAGCATCCATGAACTGTAGCGCAAGAAGAATTCAATGAGGTTTCTCATTGCGTCCCGGTGGTTGTTGCGTCGTTATTGGTCGGGTTGATATTCACTGGCTGTAGCCATACTTGTGCGGCGCCGCATAAACGGCGCCGGCACAGGTCAGCGGATAAGGAATGAAAATTTGTCGATGTTTTTCAGTGCCACTCCGGTACCTTTCGCTACAGCGAGCAGGGGATCCTCGGCGATATGGAACTGGATGCCGATCTTGTCGGTCAGACGCTTGTCGAGGCCACGGATAAGCGCGCCTCCTCCGGCGAGATATATGCCGTTTTTGACTATGTCGGCATACAGCTCCGGCGGTGTCTGCTCCAGAGCGCTGAGCACGGCGGCCTCTATCTTCGAGATGCTCTTCTCTATGCTGTGGGAGATCTCCTGATAGCTGACGGCGACTTCCATCGGCAGTGCTGTCATCTGGTTGGGGCCGTGGACGATGTAGTCTTCAGGCGGGTTTTCGAGTTCCATGAGAGCCGATCCGACGTTCATTTTGATAAGTTCGGCGGTGCGTTCGCCTACCTTGACGTTGTGTACGCGCCGCATGTGTTCCTGTATGTCATCAGTGAGGTCGTCGCCGGCTATGGTGATGCTCTTGTTGCTGACGATGCCGCCGAGCGATATCACGGCGATTTCGGTTGTGCCGCCGCCTATGTCTACGATCATGTTGCCTTCGGGAGCCACAACGTCAAGTCCGATTCCGAGGGCTGCGGCCATAGGCTCGTAGAGCATGTAGACGTCGCGTCCGCCGGCATGTTCCGAGGAGTCGCGCACGGCGCGGATCTCCACTTCGGTCGATCCGGAGGGGATGCCTACCACCATGCGCATCGAGGGGCTGAACCAGCGGCTCTTTTGGCTCGCTTTCTCGACGAGTCCGCGAATCATCATTTCGGCCGCCCGGAAGTCGGCTATGACGCCTTTGCGCAGCGGGCGTATGGTGCGGATCCCTTCGGGCTCGCGTCCCTGCATCATCTGAGCTTCCTTGCCCACGGTGATCATCTTGCCGGTAGACACTTCAATGGCTACGATCGACGGCTCGTCGACCACAATCTTGTCGTTGTGGATGATGATGGTATTGGCCGTGCCGAGGTCGATGGCTATTTCTTTAGTGAGTGAGAATATACCCATGAGAGATTGAATTCTGTGAAATTGTGTGGTGAGAAAAGATGGTGGTGATTAGTGCTTGAAGTGGCGGATGCCGGTGATGACCATGGCTATGCCGTTGGCGTTGCAGTAGTCAATGGTGTCCTGGTCGCGGATGGATCCTCCTGGCTGTATCACGGCGTCTACTCCGGCCTGATGGGCTATCTCGACGCAGTCGGCGAAGGGGAAGAAGGCGTCGGAGGCCATGACAGCTCCGTGAAGGTCGAAGCCGAACGAGCCTGCTTTGGCGATGGCCTGCTTGAGGGCGTCGACGCGCGATGTCTGTCCGATGCCGCTTGCAAGCAGCTGGCGGTTCTTGGCCAGTACGATGGCGTTGCTCTTGCTGTGCTTGACGATCTTGTTGGCAAACAGCAGGTCGTCGATCTGCGAAGGGGTGACGGCTTTCTCTGTGGCCTGACGGAGATCGTCGGGCGTCTCGACCTTGAGATCTTTGTCTTGCACGAGAGCGCCGTTGAGTATCGAGCGATACTGGCGGGTGGCCTTGAGCTGTGAGTGCTGCTTGAGCACAATGCGGTTCTTCTTCTGGCAGAGCACTTCGAGCGCGGCGTCGTCGTAGGCGGGTGCGATGACTACCTCAAAGAATATCTTGTTGATGGCCTCGGCTGTGGCCAGATCTATGATGCGGTTAGCGATAAGCACGCCTCCGAATGCCGATACGGGATCTCCCGCGAGGGCTGCTTCCCATGCTTCGAGCATGGTGGAACGGGTGGCCAGTCCGCAGGCGTTGTTGTGTTTGAGGATGGCGAATGTCGGTTCGGTGAATTCGGCCATGAGGTTGATCGCCGCGTCGATGTCAAGCAGGTTGTTGTAGGAGATCTCTTTGCCGTGAACCTGATCGAAAACTTCGCTGAGACGGCCGTAGAATGTGCCGTTCTGGTGGGGGTTTTCGCCGTAGCGCATGTGTTTCTCTCCGTCGACAGCTATGCGCAGATAATTCTGGCTGCTGCGGCCTGCGAAATAGTTGTAGATGTCGGTGTCGTAGCCCGATGAGACGGCGAATGCTTCGGCGGCGAAGAACTCACGTTCTTCGAGTGTCGACTGTGCGCCGTTGCGGCCGATCATCTCGGCCAGAGGGGCGTACTGTGCTTTGGATGCCACGATCACGACATCCTTGTAGTTTTTCGCTCCGGCGCGGATGAGCGATATGCCGCCTATGTCGATCTTCTCGATGATGGCGGCATGGTCTGCTCCGCTGCATACGGTGTCGGCGAAAGGATAGAGGTCGACTATCACGAGGTCGATTTCAGGAATCTCATATTGCGCGATCTGCTGACGGTCACCCTCGTTGTCGCGACGGTTGAGAATGCCGCCGAACACTTTGGGGTGAAGTGTCTTTACGCGTCCGCCAAGGATCGACGGGTACGAAGTCAGATCCTCTACGGCCGAGCAGGGGTAGCCGAGCTGTTCGATGAAGGTCTGGGTGCCGCCTGTCGAGAGAAACTTCACGCCCTGGGCATGGAGCATTGACAAAATATCGTCGAGGCCGTCCTTGTGGTAGACGGAAATGAGTGCTGTCTTGATTTTCCTTACGTCTGACATAATATGTGATACGGTTTTTAGTTTCAGAGGTGCAAAGTTACGAAATTTACATGAAAGCGAGTCTGTTTCACCTAATATATTATTAAAAAAATAGTGTTAACTTTGCAGGTGATATGGAACAGGTGTCGACTGAAAATCTTTTGCTCGCGGGATCGACGTTGCTCGTGGCCGGTGTGCTCGCGGGCAAGTCGAGCCATCGTGTCGGTCTGCCGCTGCTGCTGATCTTTCTGCTGACAGGTATGGCGTTTGGTACGGATGGTCTGGGAATGCAGTTCAGCGACATACATACGGCCCAGTCTATCGGTATGGTGGCGCTGTGTGTCATTCTGTTCTCGGGAGGCATGGGCACGAAGATTTCGTCGATAAGGCTTGTTGTGGCTCCGGGGTTGGTGCTGTCGACTGTGGGAGTGTTGCTTACAGCGCTTTTTACCGGACTTTTCATCTGGTGGCTGTCGGGGATGAGCTGGACCAATATTCATTTTCCTCTTGTCGTTTCGCTGTTGTTGGCCGCCACTATGTCGTCGACTGATTCGGCGTCGGTGTTCGGCATTCTCGGAGCGCATAAGACAGGTCTTCGTCATCATCTACGGCCGATGCTTGAGCTTGAGAGCGGATCCAATGATCCTATGGCTTATATGCTGACGATAGTGCTGATCGAAGCGGCCACGACCGATACGTCGCTGTCGGTGGGGCACGTTGTCGGCGAGTTGTTGATGCAGTTTGGTGTGGGAATTGCCGGAGGTTTTCTGACCGGGCGGCTGACGGTATGGCTTGCGTCGGTCTATCGGCGTTTGGGCGGTGCGGCGTCAGATAGCGAAGATCCTGCCCAGGCGGTGGCCATGACGGCCATTCTGATTGTGGGTTGCGTCTTTTTCTCGTTTGCTGCCACTACGGCGCTCGGCGGCAATGGTTATCTGGCGGTATATCTTTGCGGCATAACGGTGGGTAACGGACGTGTGGTCGGGCATCGGGGCATAGCGAAGTTTATCGACGGCATCACGTGGCTTGCGCAGATTGTGGTGTTTCTCATGCTCGGCCTGCTTGTCAATCCGCATGAGATGCTGTCGGTAGCGGCCGTGTCGCTGCTCATCGGTGTGTTTATGATCGTGGTCGGACGCCCGCTCAGTGTGTTCTGTTCGCTAATGCCTTTCAGGAGCGTAGGGCGACGTTCGAAGCTGTTTGTGTCGTGGGTGGGACTGCGCGGGGCGGTGCCGATAATATTTGCCACTTATCCTGTGGCGGCTCATGTGGAGGGTGCTTCGCAGATTTTCAATATAGTGTTTTTCGTCACGATCCTTTCGCTGCTCGTGCAGGGGACCACTGTCATGGCTGCAGCCCGTCGTCTTGGCCTGGTGGAGCGTCAGGAGGTGTCCGACGATCATTTTGGAGTCGAGATCCCCGACGAACTGCCTACATCGCTCCACACGCTGACACTTACGGAGGCTCATCTCGCAAACAGTGATCTTCTGCGTGATCTCGAATTGCCGCAGGGGTCGCTGGTGATAATGATACGCAGAGGCGGGCGGTATATCGTCCCGAACGGACGTCGTCGTCTGCAGCCGTCCGATGTGTTACTCATTATACGCGAAGACTGACTGTCGCCGTGGGCTGATAGGGGAGCCGGTCGTGGATATGCCATGGTTGTGGTGTGTGGTGTATTAAAAAACATTAACCGTATCTACTTTTTGGTCATAGTGAGTGTTATAGAGTAAAACTAACGTTAAAAACACATACTATTATGAAAGGTCTGATTGCTCTCGCTATTATTTTTGCTCTGGTAGGTGTGGGGTTTATGATCGCAACCCTGTTCACTTCGGGCAATGCTCTGGTGCTTCTTTCGATAGGAGGCGGTCTTGCTCTCGCAGCATTTATACTGGTGTTGGTCGGATATGCCAACAAGGCAGTGAAATGACATTCACGGCAGAGTCGGCGCGGCATGATGCGATGCCAGCCGTCTGTCGGACACGCTATCGTGCGGCGGCTATGTCTGAAGAGGCGGGCCGCCGTGCTTGCGTATTGCACGTTATGAATATTTGGCTTAATTTTGCAGAGCGACGCGGCATGGTGCCCGTCGGGCTAACAGGTATGGTAATATATGACCAGATACGACGAAACCAACCGGCAGTTTGACGGAGCAATGGCGCTCTGTCGCGATATTTTCGCCCGTAAGCTCAACGATTACGGGCCGTCATGGCGCATGATGAGGCCGGAATCAATAACTGACCAGATATATATCAAGGCTAAGCGCATACGTTCTTTGGAGATAAAGAAGGAGGCGATGGTAGACGAGGGCATTCTGCCGGAATTCATCGCTATTGTCAATTATGGTCTGGTGGGGCTGATACAGCTCGACTGTGGATTTGCCGACGATATTGATATCACCGCGGAGCGCGCTCTGGAGCTTTACGACAAGTATGCCGATCAGGCGCGCCGACTGATGAAGGCCAAGAATCATGATTATGACGAGGCTTGGCGCGGTATGCGGATCAATTCGTACACAGACCTGATTCTGACCAAACTGCAGCGCACCAAGCAGATCGAGGATCATAGCGGAATGACTGAGGTGTCGGAAGGAATCGATGCCAATTATATGGATATGGTCAATTATGCCGTGTTCGGCATAATAAAGCTAACCGAATGAGTGGACTGAAACAGTTGTCACCGCTGTCGCAGGCGGGTGTGTGGGCGCTTCGGCTGACGGTCGGTGCGGTATTTGTGCTTTCTGGGTTTGCCAAAGCCGATGATTTATGGGGATTCGTATTCAAGATAGAGGAGTATCTGCAAGTGTGGGGGATCGTGCAGCCGCGCTCGCTTGTGATTGCAGCTGCGATGTTTATCGCTTCTTTTGAATTTATCGCAGGAGTGATGCTTGCTGCCGGTTGTTATCGACGCACGGTGGTGTGGCTTCTGACTCTTATGATGGGAGTGATGCTTCCTCTCACGGCGTATATATGGGCTGCCGATCCGGTGAGCGACTGCGGATGCTTCGGTGAGATGCTTCGGCTGTCTAATGCCGCCACTTTTTTCAAGAATGTGGCGCTGATGGCGGCTCTTGTCGTGTTACTGATATATAATCGCCGTGTGGGGTGTCTGTTCGGACCGTATATACAGTGGCTTGTGCTGCTGGTTGTGTCGGTCTATGTGTCGGTGGTGGCTTTTATTGGCTATACCGTGCAGCCGATGGTGGATTTCCGGCCGTTTCCTGTCGGAACAGATCTGGGCGGTCTGCTTGCTGAGGAGGATGAGGCTGTCGCTGAATTTGAATTCGTGTATGAAAAGGATGGTGTCCGACATGCGTATGATATCGGTTCTTTGCCCGACTCTACATGGACGTTTGTTGAGCGTCGGGTGGTCGCCGGTAAGGTCGATAACCGTCCGGAGCTGGTGGTGACTGATCATGATGAGGATGTGAGCGCATATGTCGTAGAGCCTGAAGGCGGTACGCTCCTCGTTGTGATTCCGGAGTATGACCGTGCCGATGTGTCGTTTACCTATCTTGTCAATGAACTTGCCGACAGGGTGAAGAACAGCGGTGGCTCGGTTGTCGCCATAATTGGTGCCGGCGGTCGTCAAGCTGCCGAATGGACTGATCTTTCAATGGCTGATTATCCGGTGTATTCGGCCGATCCGACTCAGCTGAAGGTACTTGTGCGTGGCGCGATATCGCTCGTGTGGCTGCGCGACGGCGTGATACAGTGGAAGCGCACGGCGGCGTCAATCGATGCTGATTATGTAGAGGCATCGGAGGCAGACGACACAGTGCTCGACAGCCTGGCTCTTGAAGGGGTGGCGCGGCTGTGGCAGATCACTCTCGTAGTGCTTGCAGTGTTGGCGGTGCTGTTCATGCTTGACCGTAGCGGCCGTCTTCTGAAATGGCGCAGACAGCTTCGCCGTCAGGTGTGACGCTCGCTGATGTTATATGTGGATTTCGGTTGACTATTCCACGAACTTTCCCAAAATTCCTCAAAAGATGAGGAAAGCCAAATAAAAGTCCTGAATAAAACGTGCAAGGGCATTGCCGTGTGCGAAATTATGTGTAACTTTGCACCTGCAATCAATACAAAACCAAATTTTAACCGACATTTTCTAATGGCAACCAAAATCAGACTGCAACGTCATGGTCGTAAGAACTATGCGTTCTATCCTATTGTTATCGCCGATAGCAGGGCACCACGAGATGGTAAATTTATTGAAAGGATAGGTTCTTATAATCCGAACACTAATCCTGCTACAATAACATTGAACTTCGAACGGGCTTTGTATTGGGTAAATGTAGGCGCAGAGCCTACCGACACCGTGCGCACGATCCTCTCTTCAGAGGGTGTGATGCTTATGAAGCACCTTCAGGGCGGTGTGAAGAAAGGCGCTTTCGACGAGGCTGAAGCACAGCGTCGTTTCGAGGCATGGAAAAAGATGAAGCAGGGTCAGACCGACGCTCTTGTCGCATCCATGGCCGACAAGAAAGAACTCGCCGCCAAAGAGCGTTTCGAAGCCGAGCAGGCCAAGAACAAGGCAAAGGCTGAGATCGTAGCCAAGAAAAAGGCTGAGATCGCTGCTGCAAAGGCTGAGGCTGAAGCCGCTGCCGCTGCTGCCGAGGCTCCCGCCGAAGAGGCTGCTCCCGCTGAGGAGGCACCTGCTGCAGAAGCTCCCGCCGCAGAGTGATGTGTGGGGTGACGTGTCGCTGTATGGCGGCGTGTTCATGACGCTCTGACGTCCAGAGGCGTAAAAAACAATAAGACGCATTGGAGATATCTCTGATGCGTCTTCGTTTTTTTTGTTTCTTGGGCTGACTCGTGTCGGTGTTGTCGTGGCACGCTGTCGGCAAGTGTATATAGATAGCTTCTGTCGTGGTGGGGTGGGGTATTGAAGGGCAGGCTTATGTGGAAGAATTTGTTGTCGTGTGATATGCGCGGTCGGCTGGCCGGCGTGTCCGGTCATATAAGTCCGATGGTGTGCAGCATGTCGGAGTAGTAGGCGGCTTTAGAGGTGATCGACATAGGGTAGGCCCGTGAGGTAGAAGGCATGCGCCAGTGGCGGATCTTGCGTCCGGCGAAGTCCGTTTCGACAAAATGCCCCATCTGTGGCACTGCTGATGATGTAAGCGTAGCGATGACTTCTGCGGCTTTCTGTCCTGTAGTGGCTATTTCGGTACAGTCAGGCATGCGGACGAGTAATGACTGAAGGTCGACTGGTTCTACGATGTCAAGGTATTTGTCGGATGCGTTTTCGCGCAGCCGGCGCACTTTAGCTGCGGTATCCCACATGGCTATATGCAGATCCTTGAGCATACGCCGTATGTCGTCGAGCCGGAATGTTTCTGTGGCTGGATCGATCAGATGCTGCCGGTCGCCGTAGACGGCGATTCCCATTATGCGCCAGAAGTCATTGATGCGGTTGGGGTAGAAAAACGGCATCTGCCACCTTTTGGGCTGTGGCGGAAAGGTTCCCATGAATATGAGTCGTGCGCCCTCGGGAATAAACGGTTCCCAGGGGTGCTCTTCTATGGGGAGTGAGGATGTGGGTGCTGAAATCGCAGAGCCAGACCTTGTGTCAGTGGTTTCTGACGATTCTGACTCTTGCTTGCGAGAGGTGTCTGACTTGCTGCGTGTCATTTTCTGCGTTAATATGCGCGTTGAGCATAGCCTCGCTATCGGTCCACCGTTCGGCAGTTTCGACCTGCGGTGTCTGGATAGTGTTGCTTTTTTGTGTGCTTTCATACGCAGCCCATGCTCCGAGGGCGGCCAAAGCAAGCAGAATTCGGGGAAATACGGTTTTCATTATTACGTTAATCGGTTGTTTGGGCGCAAATATAATATCAATAGTCGGGTCGGGCAAATTTTTTGGTGAAAAATAGTGTATTAAGTCCACTTTTTTCGAAATTTTGCCTCAAGTATAGCTTTTTGCAGCGGATAGACGTTTATTTCTCGCTTGGTATAAAGAAAAAATGCACCCCTTTGGAGGGTGCATTTCTCAATGTTGTTTGTCGTGCGGCCGGGGGTTATGCCTTTACGCGGCCGATGTAGGATCCGTCGCGGGTGTCAACCTCGATGAGCTCGCCTTCGTTGATGAAGAGCGGCACTCGTACTTCCGCGCCGGTTTCGACTGTGGCGGGTTTGAGGGTGTTGGTGGCTGTGTCGCCTTTAAGTCCCGGTTCGGTATATGTGATTTTGAGTACGGTCTTGATGGGCATCTCGGCGAAGAGCACGGTTTCGGTGGATGCGTCAGTCACGACTTCCACTGTGTCGCCCTCTTTCATGTATGCCGCGCCGGTGACGAGTTCTTTGTTGATGGGAATCTGCTCGAATGTCTCGTTGTTCATGAAGATATCGTCGTCGCCATCGGTGTAGAGGTACTGGAACGGGCGGCGCTCGACTCTCACGTCCTCAAGCTTCTCGCCGATGTTGAAGCGGCGCTCGAGTACGCGGCCGTCGACAACGTCCTTGAGCTTGGTGCGCATAAAGGTGTTGCCTTTGCCGGGCTTCACGTGAAGGAATTCTACACAGAAGTAGAGGCGGCCGTCCATGCGTATGCAGGTGCCGTTTTTGATGTCTTGAGCGTTGATCATATAATTATGATGATTTGATTTTCCGGGCGCAAATTTAAGAAAAATGCGTCAAACTGCCAAGTGTTGCGTCGTAGAACAGTGTTGTAATGTGGTGTACGGCTGACATCCGGGTCGGTCAGGGGCTGGTGAGGGCAGAGCGGCCGGTGTGTTAATAGTATGTGTCAAAATCGATGCGGAGGGGTTGAATTTTCGCCAATAATGCTTAAATTTGCACCCATAAACATCACCAACAATAAACCAAGCATGGTCGTATTCTTCAAGAAAGGCGCCGACACAGTGACAGCTGTGGAAACTGACCACCGTTTCTCTGATCAGGAGAAGGAGAAACTCACGTGGCTGTTCGGAGGTGCCAAACCTCTCTCGTCAACTTCAGTGAAAGGCACATTTGTGGGTCCCCGCAAGGAGATGATAACCCCGTGGAGCACAAATGCCGTAGAGATAACCCAGAACATGGGACTGACAGGAATCACGCGCATAGAGCAGTTTGTGGTGGCGCGTGAGAATCCGCCAAAGTTCGACAAGATGCTCGAACGTGTCTACGAGGGACTCAACTCACGGGTGTTCACCACCGACCGCAAGCCCGAACCGATAGTTTATATCGAGGATATAGCCGAATACAACCGTGCGGAGGGTCTGGCGCTCAGCGCCGATGAGGAGAACTATCTGTGCGATCTGTCGCGGAGGCTCGGCCGTCCGCTGACCGACAGCGAGGTGTTCGGATTCTCGCAGGTCAATTCCGAGCATTGCCGTCACAAGATATTCAACGGCACATTCGTGATCGATGGTCAGGAGAAACCTATGTCGCTGTTCAAGCTGATCAAAAAGACATCCCAGACCAATCCCAACGCTCTTGTGTCGGCTTACAAGGACAATGTGGCCTTTGTCAAGGGCCCGAAAGTAGAGCAGTTCTATCCGGTCAATCCCGAACAGCCTGATTATTTCGACGTCAAGGAGATACCGACCGTGATATCGCTTAAAGCCGAAACTCACAATTTCCCCACAACCGTAGAGCCTTTCAACGGTGCGGCTACCGGTTCGGGCGGCGAGATCCGCGACCGACTCGGAGGAGGCCGCGCCAGTCTGCCCATAGCCGGTACGGCTGTGTATATGACATCATATCCGCGCATGAGTCCCGGGCATCGCTGGGAGCTGATGATGAATCCGCGTGTGTGGCTTTATCAGACACCATGCGACATACTCATCAAGGCTTCTAACGGAGCGTCGGATTTCGGAAATAAATTCGGTCAGCCGCTGATCTGCGGATCGCTGCTTACGTTTGAACACGATGAGAACGGCAAGCTCTATGCTTATGACAAGGTGATCATGCTTGCCGGAGGCGTAGGCTTCGCCGCAGCGCGCGACGCTATCAAAGGCACTCCAGAGCCGGGTGAGAAAGTAGTGGTGATGGGTGGCGACAACTACCGTATCGGTATGGGTGGCGGCGCCGTTTCGTCGGTGGCGACAGGCCAGTATGCCAACGCTATCGAGCTGAACGCTGTGCAGCGAGCCAATCCTGAGATGCAGAAGCGCGTCAGCAATGTCATACGTGCTCTTGCCGAGAGCGACAGCAATCCGATCGTGTCGATCCACGACCACGGCGCAGGCGGACATCTCAACGCTTTGTCGGAACTGGTTGAGGCTACCGGCGGCCATATCGATCTCAATGCTCTTCCTGTAGGTGACAAGACTCTGTCGGCCAAGGAGATCGTTGGTAATGAGAGTCAGGAACGCATGGGCATGGTGCTCCACGCCGACGATATAGAGCGGGTGGCACGCATCGCAGAGCGCGAACGCAGCCCGCTGTATGTGGTGGGTGAGACCACTGCCGACGACCGCTTCGTGTTCGAGCAGGCCGACGGCGTAAAGCCGATCGATCTTGCTATGGCCGACATGTTTGGCAATTCGCCCAAGACTGTCATGACCGACAACACTGTGGTGAATACGTATGCCGACCTTGAATATTCGTCCGATAAGATCGAGGATTATGTGCGCGATGTGCTCAGCCTGGAGGCTGTGGCATCCAAGGACTGGCTCACAAACAAGGTTGACCGTTCGGTGACCGGCAAGGTGGCCCGTCAGCAGTGTCAGGGCGAGATACAGCTCCCGCTCAGCGACTGTGGAGTAGTGGCTCTCGACTACCGCGGCAAGGAGGGCATAGCCACTTCTATCGGCCATGCTCCCCAGGTGGCTCTGGTTGATGCCGCCCGTGGTTCGGTGATGGCTGTGGCCGAGTCGCTGACCAATATCGTCGGCGCGCCTCTGAAGGGTGGGCTCAAAGCGGTGTCGCTGTCGGCCAACTGGATGTGGCCCTGCCGTAACGAGGGCGAGGATGCGGCGCTCTACCGTGCAGTGGAGGCCTGCAGTGACTTTGCCTGCGCTCTCGGTATCAATATCCCAACCGGCAAGGACAGTCTTTCGATGACTCAGAAATATGGCGATGACAAGGTGTTCGCTCCCGGCACTGTGATCATTTCGGCTGCCGGTGAGGTGACCGACGTGAAACGTACGGTAAGCCCGGTGATGCAGCCCAAGAAGTCGCAGTTTATATATGTCGACTTCTCGTCCGATTCGCTCAAGCTCGGCGGTTCGGCTCTGGGACAGACCATGAACCGTCTTGGCGCTGAGGCTCCGACAGTAGCCGATGCCGGACGGTTTGCGGCGGCGTTCAATGCCGTGCAGCGGCTTGTGGCGCGTGGTTCGGTGATGGCCGCCCACGATGTCTCGGCCGGCGGTCTGGTGACTACGCTCCTCGAAATGGCTTTCGCCAACACCAAGGGTGGTATCGAGATGTCGACCGATGGCTTTGTCGCCGCCGGCGAGGACGATCTCGTCAAGATATTGTTTGCAGAGAATCCGGCCGTAGTGCTCCAGGTGGCCGACGACAAAGCCGACAAGGCTATGGAACTTCTTGACAAGGCAGGTGTGAAGCACATCGTCATCGGCCGTCCTGCCGAGGAGCGCATGCTTATGATAAATCATCGCGGAGAGGAAACGATGCTCGGCATCGATTGGCTGCGCGACGTGTGGATGCGTCCGTCGTATCTGCTTGACCGCTGCCAGAGCGGCGAAAAGCAGGCTGCAAGCCGTTTTGAGAACTACAAGAAGCAGCCTATCCGCTATCGTCTGCCCAAAGGCTTCGACGGCAAGCTTGCCTCGCGTGGCCTGACGCTCGGACGCCATGCCAAGTCGGGCGTGCGCGCTGCAATAATAAGGGAGAAGGGCGTCAATGGCGATCGCGAGATGGCTTATTCGCTCTATCTGGCCGGATTCGATGTGAAAGACGTGCACATGACCGACCTGATGAGCGGACGTGAAACGCTTGAGGATGTCAACATGATCGTGTTCTGCGGAGGCTTCTCCAATTCCGATGTGCTCGGTTCGGCCAAAGGATGGGCCGGCGGCTTCCTGTGGAATGACAACGCCCGCACAGCTCTCGAACGCTTCTACAAGCGCTCCGACACACTTAGCCTCGGCATCTGTAACGGATGTCAGCTGATGGTCGAACTCAACCTCATAAACCCGGAGCATCCGAAGCGCGCGAGGATGGAACACAACGACAGCCACAAGTTCGAATCGCAGTTCCTGGGAGTGACAGTGCCCGAAAACAACTCCGTGATGTTCGGTCCGCTGTCAGGCATGAAGACCGGTATATGGGTGGCTCATGGCGAAGGAAAATTTGTCTTGCCGATGCCGCTTGAAAACTATAATGTCGTGGCCCGCTACAGCTATGCCTCATATCCGGGCAATCCCAACGGCTCGCGTGGCGCTGTGGCAGGAATCTGCTCGGCCGACGGACGTCATCTGGCCATGATGCCTCACCTCGAAAGAGCGATATTCCCGTGGCAGTGTGGCTACTATCCCGCCGCGCGACGGTCGGACGAAGTGACGCCCTGGATCGATGCCTTCGTCAATGCGCGCAAGTGGATTGAAAACCATAAATAAATTATCGAATCACAACCTACAGCAGGTGAGTCCATACGATGATCATTCCGATCACAGGACCACCTGCTTAAAAAATTGAATATGGGAGGTTTTTTCGGAATCTCAAAACGTTCGGACTGTGTCAGCGAGCTTTTTTACGGCGTTGACTACAACAGTCACATGGGCACCAAACGTGCCGGCATGGCGACGGTGAACAATGGTGTGTTCAGCCGCTCCATACACAATATAGAGAATTCATATTTCCGCACGAAGTTCGAAGGCGATCTGCACGAATTTTCTGGCCGTCAGGGTATCGGCGTGATAAGCGATACGGATGCACAGCCTATAATCGTCAACTGTCATCTGGGCAAGTTCGCCATCGTGACCGTAGGCCGCATCAACAATATCCGCGAGCTTGAGAGCGAACTGCTTGAAAAAGGCCATCACTTCTGCGAGCACAGCTACGATATAATCAATCCCACTGAGATGATCGCGGCTCTCATAAGCGAGGGCAGCGACTATGTGAGCGGTATAGAAAACGTATATAACCGCGTCAAGGGATCGTGCAGCATGCTTCTGCTGCTTGAGGACCGTATAATAGCGGCCCGCGACCGTCTTGGCCGTACTCCTATAATCATCGGCCGTAAGGACGGGGCTTTTGCCGCTACATCCGAAAGCTGCGCGTTCCCCAATCTCGGTTTCCGGATAGAGCGCGATCTCGGCCCAGGCGAGATCGTGGAGTTCGACTCCGAAGGCATGCGGCAGCTCAAAGCTCCTGGAGAAGAGATGCAGGTGTGCGCCTTTCTCTGGACCTATTACGGTTATCCGGTGTGCCAGTATGAGGGACGCAACGTAGACGAAATGCGCTACGAATGCGGCAAGAATATGGGCAGCGACGATGACACCGATGCCGATTTCGTCAGCGCTATTCCCGACTCCGGCATAGGAATGGCTCTCGGTTATGCCGAGGGCAAGAAGGTGCCTTACAAGCGCGGTATCGTCAAGTACACTCCGACCTGGCCACGCAGTTTCACTCCGAGCACACAGGAGCGCCGCGAGCTGGTGGCCAAGATGAAGCTTATCCCCAACAAATCGCTTTTGCGCGACCGCAAAGTGATATTCTGCGACGACTCGATCGTCAGGGGAACGCAGCTCCGCGACAACGTCAGCGATCTATATGAGTCGGGCGCCCGCGAGGTGCACATGCGCATCAGCTGTCCGCCCCTGATATATCCCTGCCGCTTCCTCAACTTCACTGCGTCGAAAAGCGAACTGGAGCTGATCACCCGTCGTGTGATCAAGGAGCTTGAGGGGGATCACGATCGTAACCTCGAAGAATATGCAGCCACCGGCAGCGAGAAATACCGTCGCATGGTGGAGACAATCCGCGAGCAGCTCGGCATAGATTCTCTTCAGTTCAGTTCGATAGAGAATGTGGTCAGCTCGATCGGATTGCCAAAGTGCAAGATCTGTACCCATTGTTTCGACGGCAGCAGCCACGACTGAGCCGATACGCTCCGGCGGTTTGCCGTTGTCGGCTGAAATTAGTATCTTTGTAGCCTGAATTAGAAATTATCAATAATAAGAAAAAGTATGAGCCTTAACATCGTTGTGCTCGCAAAGCAGGTGCCTGACACCCGCAACGTGGGCAAAGATGCAATGAAGGAGGACGGCACCATCAACCGCGCCGCTCTCCCCGCCATCTTCAACCCTGAGGATCTCAACGCGCTTGAGCAGGCGCTCCGCATAAAGGACGCCAACCCCGGGACCACAGTCACTCTTCTTACCATGGGTCTTCCCCGTGCCTCGGAGATAATCCGCGAGGCCATGATGCGCGGAGCCGACGGCGGCATTGTTCTGACCGACCGTGTGCTTGGTGGCGCCGATACTCTAGCCACATCCTATTCGCTCGCCCAGGCTGTGAAAAAGATCGGCAATTACGACCTGATCCTCGGCGGCCGTCAGGCAATCGACGGCGACACCGCTCAGGTTGGCCCCCAGATAGCCGAGAAGCTCGGTCTGCCTCAGGTGACATATGCCGAGGATATTCTCGAAGTGGCCAATGGCCATATCATAGTAAAGCGACGTCTGGAAAACGGCGTTGAAACCGTCAAGGCTCCGCTGCCATGCGTGGTGACTGTCAACGGATCGGCGCCCGACTGCCGTCCGCGCAACGCCATGCGTCTGATGCGGTTCAAATATGCTACATCGCAGTCGGAGCAGTCCAAACTGCCCGAACAGATAAAGGAGATAGTGGCCAAACGTCCGGAACTGACCATCCGCGAGTGGAGTGCAGCCGACGTCGACGCTGATCCGGAGCAGATCGGTATGCCCGGCTCTCCGACCAAGGTGAAGAATATCGTCAACGTGGTGTTCACAGCCAAGGAGAGCCGCAAGCTCGACAACGACGACGAGTCGCTCGAAGGTCTGATAAAGGAACTTTTAGCCAATCACACGATAGGCTGATGCCGGTCGTTAACCTCTAAATGTCAAAGAAAACAATATGGCAGACACCAACAATCTCATAGTATATTGCGAGTACGACGACGGCAAGGTGGCCGACGTCAGCCTTGAGCTGCTGACCAAGGGACGACAGCTCGCCAACAACCTCGGCGTGAAGCTTGAGGCAGTGGTAATCGGCGACAAGCTTCACGATGTGGAGAAAGAGATCTTCAAATATGGCGCCGACACGGTCTATAAGTTCGAGGATAAGAAGCTTTATCCCTATACCTCCAATCCTCACGCTTCGGCTCTCATCAACCTGTTCAAGGAGATCAAGCCTCAGGTATGCCTCATGGGCGCCACCTGTATAGGCCGCGATCTGGGTCCGCGTGTGAGCTCGTGCCTCCACAGCGGTCTGACCGCCGACTGCACAGCGCTTGAGATCGGCCCGCACACCGATCCCAAGACCGGAAAGGCTTACGAAAACCTGCTATACCAGATACGTCCGGCATTCGGCGGCAACATCGTGGCAACGATCGTCAATCCTGATTGCCGTCCGCAGATGGCCACAGTGCGCGAGGGCGTCATGAAGAAGCAGATCCATGATGAGAACCATAGGGGCAAGGTGGTTAATCTCGACGTGAAGAAATATGTCCGCCCCGAGGACTACGTGGTGGAGATCATCGACCGTCATATCGAAAAGTCGAAGGTCAACATCAAGAATTCGCCCATCATCGTTGCCGGAGGTTACGGCATGGGTTCGAAGGAAAACTTCGATCTTCTCTTCGATCTCGCCAACACTCTCGGCGGAGAGGTCGGTGCATCGCGTGCGGCTGTCGACGCCGGCTTTGTCGACCACGACCGTCAGATCGGACAGACCGGTGTCACCGTCCGTCCGAAACTCTATATCGCCTGCGGTATATCCGGACAGATACAGCATATAGCCGGCATGCAGGACAGTGCTATGGTCATCTCCATCAATAACGATCCGGAGGCTCCCATCAACACTATCGCCGACTATGTGATAACCGGCAACGCCGAGGAGATCGTGCCCAAACTCATCAAGTACTACAAAAAGAACTCGAAGTAAACAAAATGGCTAATTTTTATACCGATAATCCTGATCTCAGACATCATCTCAACCATCCGTTGATGGAGAAGATCGTCGAACTCAAGGAACGCAACTATTCCGATGCCGCCAAATATGACTATGCGCCGATGGACTTCGCCGATGCGATGGATTCATACGACAAGGTGCTGGAAATCGTGGGCGACATCTGTGGCGGCACTATCGCCGACAACGCCGAGGGAGTGGATCACGACGGACCGAAAGTGGAGAACGGACGAGTGATATATGCGCCCGGCACACAGGAGAATCTTGATCTCTGCCGCAAGGCCGGCCTGATGGGCATGGCTATGCCCCGTCGTCTGGGCGGACTCAATTTCCCGATCACTCCGTATATCATGGCCGCTGACATTGTAAGCCGTGCCGATACAGGCTTCGAGAATCTCTGGGGACTGCAGGACTGCGCCGAAACAATCTATGAATTTGCCGATGAGGATCAGAAGCAGCGCTATATACCGCGCGTATGTCAGGGCGAAACCATGTCGATGGACCTCACCGAGCCTGATGCCGGATCCGACCTCCAGTCGGTGATGCTCAAGGCCACGCAGAAGCCCGACGGCAGCTGGGTGCTCAATGGTGTTAAGCGTTTCATCACCAATGGCGACAGCGATATACACCTCGTGCTTGCCCGTTCGGAAGAGGGCACCCGCGACGGCCGCGGCCTGTCGATGTTTATCTACGACAAGCGCAACGGTGGCGTGGATGTGCGCCGTATCGAGAACAAGATGGGTATCAAGGGTTCGCCGACATGCGAGCTTACCTATAAGAACGCTCCGGCCGAGCTCGTTGGCTCACGCCGTATGGGTCTGATCAAATATGTGATGGCTCTGATGAACGGCGCCCGTCTGGGTATCGCCGCTCAGTCGGTGGGCGTCAGCGAACGTGCCTATCGCGAGGCTCTGGCGTATGCCAAGGACCGCAAGCAGTTCGGCAAGGCTATCATCGAGTTCCCCGCTGTGGCAGAGATGCTTTCGGTGATGAAGGCCAAGCTCGATGCGTCGCGCGCGCTGCTTTACGAGACAGCCCGCTTCGTGGATATCTACAAGATCTATGAGGATATCGCAAAAGAGCGTTCGCTCACAGCCGACGAGCGCAAGGAAATGAAGCATTACAGCAAGCTTGCCGACGCATGCACTCCGCTTGTGAAGGGTATGGGCAGCGAGTATTGCAACCAGAATGCCTACGACTGCATCCAGATACATGGCGGCTCGGGCTTCATGAAGGACTATGCCTGTGAGCGCGTATATCGCGACGCACGCATCACATCCATTTACGAAGGCACCACGCAGCTTCAGGTCGTGGCAGCTATCCGCCACGTCACCACCGGCAACTATCTTGCCATGATCCGCGAATATGAGGCTCAGGCCGTGCGCGAGGATCTGCAGTGGATCAAGGATGTGCTGATCGGTCTGACAGCGCAGTATGAAACTGCTGTGTCTGCCGTGACAGCGGTCAACGATACGACTTATACTGATTTCATGGCTCGCCGCATGGTGGAGATGGCCGGCAATATCATCATGGGATACCTGATGCTCTCCGATGCCAACCGCAACGAAGGTTTCAGCCGTTCGGCAGGTGTTTACTGCAAGCTCGCGCAGAGCGAGGTGGCTCGCCACGCCGACTTCATAGCCGCTTTCAATCCCGCACAGATCGACCTCTACAAGGCAGAATAATCGCCTTCCGGAGGTATCAATCCGCATAATCAGGCGCTGTGTCAAATCCTAGAATTTGGCACAGCGCCTTTTATTGTCCGGCTCTTAACAATCTTTACGGATGTATCGGTGTGTAGTTATGCAACGAGTGGCTATATTCGCGTCATGAAACGTCTGTTATGTTTTATTGTCGTCGCGGGTTGTATGGTCATGGGTGCTCTGGCTCAGGGCGCAGCCGATATCCACGGACCATATCTGCGTATTGTAGAGCAGGCCGACAGCGCCTGCGCGAAGGCCGATTGGCCGTTGGCCGAGAGTCTGTTTCTCAAAGCCATGAGACTCGAACCCGCCAATGTGTCCAACGTGCTGCTTATGTCAAATCTCGGCATGGTGAGGTTTTATCAGGGCAATGACTCTATGGCTCTGTCGACGCTCGACGACGCGTTGCGGATGGCTCCGAATGCCACGGTGCTGATATCCAACCGTGCCAAAGTGCTTTCGGCCATGGGACGTCAGAGCGATGCTCTTGCTGACTGGGAACGTGTGCTGGAGATTGATTCTTTGAACGTTGACGCGTTGTATTTTCATGTGCTGGCAACGATAGGCGCTGGCGATTCGGTGGCTTCTGTTGCGGAACTGCAGCGTCTGGAACTGCTGGCGCCGGATGATGTCCGCACCAATTTTGCCAAGGCGACGTTTCTGACCAGCAGAGGGCTTTACGCTCAGGCGGTAAGCCCTCTGCGCAAGGTAGTGGAGGCGAGTCCGCGAGCCGAGCATTATGCGTCGCTGGCTATAGCCCACATGATGAGCGGCAGCCTGTTGGAGGCGGCCGACGATATTGCGCAGGGGCTGGAGATTGATCCGGCCTATGGAGAGCTGTATCTCTATCGGGCGCTGCTCAACAGACTGCGTTACAGGCCGGAAGATGCCAGAGCTGATGCGCGCCGTGCCGTCAGCCTTGGCATTCCGATGCGCAGAGCCGAGCCTCTGATGTAGGATGGCAGCTGACAGGCAGAGCAGTGGTGTTGACCGGATAGGTAAGTTCCATAGACGGAACAATCGACAGCCGGAATGGCGTGCGAATGGCGTGCGAACCTTTCGCAATGCATATTTGTTGTGTGTAAAAGACAATATTTCAGACATTTTTTGTAACTTTGCAGCGCATAACTGCTTATGATGCACTTTTTACCATAACAAAAATTTAAGAAAGATGAACACTGAAACCATCGGATGTTGGGCCGGTCTGGTCTGGAATGCACTCAATGAGGCCGACATACTCGACATCAAGCAGATCAAAAAGATCACCAAACTGAAGGAGAAGGAGATCTGCGCGGCTCTCGGATGGCTCGCCCGCGAGGACAAAATCAAATTCGAGGAGAGCGAAGACAATAAAGAGATTCTGATCACTCTGGCTCATTGAGCTATATCGACAGAGTGATTGATATCAACCACACAAGAGGCTGCAGCGCTGTCTTCTCATACTGAAGCCCGGCGCTGCAGCTTCTTTGTAGATGTTTTGATTATGACAGGAACCGTAATACGAAATACGGGAAGCTTCTATACCGTGGCTACCGACGATGGTTGCGAGGTGCAGGCGAAGATAAAGGGCAATTTCAGGCTCAAGGGGATTCGCACCACAAATCCTGTGGCTGTCGGTGACCGCGTGGAGCTTGACGGCGATGCGGGCGCAATGCCGTTTATCACGGCTATCATGCCTCGGAAAAATTACATAATAAGGCGTGCGAGCAACCTTTCGAAGGAGGCTCATATCATCGCGGCCAATGTCGATGAGGCGTTTCTGGTGGCCACATTGTATCATCCAGTCACATCTACAACATTTATCGATCGATTTCTGGCCACAGCCGAGGCTTATGCCGTGCCGGCCACTCTTGTCATCAATAAAGTCGACCTGTGTCACTATGACGCTGAGCGCGAGGAGTATCTCGAAGCCGTGAGCTATCTGTACAGGTCGATAGGCTACAGGGTGATGCATACATCCACTCTGACGGGAGAGGGTGTTGACGCCTTGCGTGAGGCAATGGCCGGAAAGACTTCGCTATTTTCGGGCAATTCAGGCGTAGGCAAGAGTTCGCTGATCAATTGTCTGATTCCCGGCATGGAATTACGGACGGCGGAGATTTCGACCACGCATGACACCGGCATGCACACCACCACTTTCTCGGAAATGTTCGCATTGCCTGGAGGCGGTGCGATTATCGATACTCCGGGGGTCAAAGGTTTCGGAACTATTGATTTCGACGCTGCCGAGGTGGGGCATTATTTCCCCGAGATGTTCAAGGCTTCGTCGGGGTGCAGATATGGCGACTGTACCCATACCCATGAACCAGGTTGCGCGGTCAGGGAAGCTCTCGAAGATAGCACTATATCCCAGAGCCGTTATGCTTCATATCTGAGCATTTTGGCTGACTCCGCCCCTGACAAATACCGTAAGCCTTTCTGACCGGTTTATTCGCCGAACATGTCTCGGGTGACCCGGCCTGTTTTCAGAAGATGGCCTACAGCTTTCTTGAAATCTTTTTTGCTGCATTCGAATGCGGCTTGTATCGATTCAGGCGATGATGCGTCGGAGATAGCGATATGTCCTCCGGCTGCCTCTATCGTGGCTGCAATGCGGTCGGCAAGCTGGCGTGTGCGATGCTTGGCATCGGGTGCGGCCGAAAGATCGATGCGTCCGTCGGGACGCACATTCTTCACGTAAGCCTTAAGTTTCTGGCCAACGCTGACCGGACGGAACAGTTCGTCGGAATAAAGCATTCCCTGATGAAGCGAGTCGACCGCACAACGGAAGCCGATCTCGGTGCGTTCGTAGACTACCGCGTCCACTTCCTGTCCGGGAGAAAAAGAGGGGAGCAGGTTGCCTAAGAATTTGCCCAGACGGGCTGAGGCGACGATTCGTTTGGATGCGTCATCGAGATATATGAACACCGGATAATGTCCGCCAATCTTCATGCGTGCCCGCTGTTCGCCGAACGGCACAAGCAGATCCTTCGGAAGCCCCCAGTCGAGAAACGCACCATAGCGGCATGTGCCCACCACTTCAAGCACAGCCACTTCTCCGACCTGAGCTATAGGGCGCTCGGTGGTGGCCACAGGGCGGTCCTCCGAATCATTGTAGACAAACACCTCTATCTCGTCGCCGGGGCGTAGATTTTCGTCGACGTAACGCCGTGGCAGCAGAATTTCCGTATCGGCAGCCGTGTCGTCGGTGAGATATGCGCCGAACTCTACAAGGCGGCTCACCTTTAGGGTATTGGTTTTTCCTATGTTGATCATTTTATATAATTTTGTCGTTGTTTATAAACCATAAATATTCAGATTATGGCGAAGGAAATAGAGCGGAAATTTCTGGTGGTGTCGGATGACTACAAGGTTTTGGCCGATTCGAGCGAACTGATCTCGCAGGCTTATCTGTCGGTCAGGCCTGAATCGACAGTGAGAGTCCGGACGGCGGGCGATCGTGCGTGGCTGACGGTCAAGGGTATCAATCATGGCGCGGAGCGCGATGAATGGGAATACCAGGTGCCGGTGGCCGATGCCGAGGCCATGATAGAGTGTTGTGCGCTGACTGTGCCTCTGCAGAAGACCCGCTGGCGTGTGGGCCGATGGGAGATCGACGAGTATCATGGGGCGCTTGCTCCGCTGACGGTGGCCGAGATAGAACTCGACAGCGTGGACGAGGAGGTGGATCTGCCCGCTTTCATCGGACGCGAAGTGACGGGCGATCCGTATTATTACAATTCCTCGCTCGCAGCTTCGCTTGGCAAGGTCGACCCGATCGATTGACGCAGATCGAGGCGCACAACGTTCTCCACGTGATGCGTGTGGGGGAACATGTCGACCGGCTGAACGGCTGTGACCTCGTATTTGGTGTCGAGCAGAGCCAGATCGCGGGCCTGTGTGGCAGGATTGCAGCTGACATAGACGATGCGTCGTGGTTCGGCCCGCAGTATGACGTCGACCACATCGGCGTGCATTCCGGCGCGGGGCGGATCCACTATCATCACGTCGGGACGCCCGTGCTCGGCGATGAAGGTGTCGGTGAGCACATCTTTCATGTCGCCGGCGAAGAATAGCGTGTTGTCTATGCCGTTGACCTGCGAGTTGAGCTGGGCATCGGCTATTGCGTCGGCCACGTATTCTATTCCTACCACTTTCGATGCCTGTCGGGCGACGAAGTTGGCAATGGTGCCGGTGCCGGTGTACAGATCATAAACCAGCTCGCTGCCGGTCAGCCCTGCAAAATCACGGGCCACTTTGTAAAGTTCGTAGGCCTGAAGCGAGTTGGTCTGATAGAATGATTTGGGGCCGACTCTGAACCGCAGTCCTTCCATCTCTTCCTCTATATACGGAGTGCCGCGCCACAGGCGTATCTCCTGGTCGGCAATGGAGTCGTTGAGCTTGGTGTTGACGCAGAGCATCAGCGACGTGATTTCAGGGAATTCCGCGGCAATGGCATCCATCAGCGCGGCCGTCGGCTCCGGATCGTCGGCTCCGGTCACCATCACGGCCATGATCTGGCCTGTGGATGCGATGCGCACCATCAGTGTACGCAGCAGTCCGTTCTGTGCCCTGAGGTCGTAGAAGGGGAGTGAATGGCGTTTGCCGTAGTCCTTGACAAAAAGTCGAAGTCGGTTGGTGAAATCGTCCTGCAGATGACACCGGTTGATGTCGAGCACCTTGTCGAACGCTCCCGGTATGTGGAATCCGGCCGCGTCGCGGTCGGGTACCTCTTCGCCGCTGCGCAGCTGGTCGAATGTCAGCCATTTGCGGTTGGAAAAAGTGTATTCCATCTTGTTGCGGTATTCCCAGCGGCACGCCGATCCGAGTATCGGGGAGATCTCAGGCAGTTTCACTTTGGCGATACGCTGCAGAGCGTCACTGACCTGCCGCTGTTTGCATTCGAGCTGATAGGAATAGGGCAGATGTTGCCAACGGCATCCCCCGCACACGCCGAAGTGCTCGCATCGCGGCTCCTCACGTATGGGAGATGGCTTGACTATGCGTTCTATATGGCCTTCGGCATAGTGGCGTTTACGTCGGTCGATCTTGATGTCGGCGATATCGCCCGGAGCGCCGAACGGCACAAAAACCACCATCTCGTCGATGCGTGCCAAGGCATTGCCTTCGGCGGCCACATCGGTTATCTCCACCCCCTCAAGCAGAGGCAGGTCTTTTTTCTTGCGTCCCATTATAAATTAAAATTTCTGCAAAGCTACTCATAAATTCTCTAAAAAACAGACTCTGCGGCCGATGGAGAGGGATATTTCCATAAAAAGACAAAAAAAATATTTCGTGGATAAAGGAATTTTCCTAAATTTGCATACTCTCCCATGTCAAACACAGGACGGCGCCGAAGTATGTCGGGGTCGTCTGTAAACCGGATAGAATATCAAAATTCAAATTGCAAAATAACAATTTAATCTTAAAACCCAACCCAATGAAAAGAGTCTACACGTTTGGAGACGGCAAAGCTGAAGGCGAAGCCTCGATGCGCAATCTCCTGGGCGGCAAAGGCGCCAATCTGGCCGAAATGAATCTGCTGGGTATGCCCGTGCCTCCGGGCTTCACCATCACGACGGAAGTCTGCACCGAATACACTCAGTATGGAAAGGCTGAAGTGGTGAAGCGCCTTGACAAGGAAGTACGCGACGCCATAGCACATGTCGAAACGCTGACAGGAAAGAAATTCGACGATCCCTCCAACCCTCTCCTCGTGTCGGTACGCTCGGGCGCACGCGCCTCGATGCCCGGTATGATGGACACCGTGCTCAATCTGGGCATGAACGACGCGACAGTGGAGTCGCTCGCCACCCGTAGCGGCAACCCTCGTTTCGCATGGGACAGCTACCGTCGTTTCGTGCAGATGTACGGCGACGTGGTGCTCGGCATGAAGCCCAAGAGCAAGAACGATATCGATCCCTTCGAGGAGATCATGGACAAGGTGAAGGAAGAGAAGGGCGTGAAGCTCGACACGGATCTCGACGTGGCCGATCTGCAGCGCCTGGTAAAGCTCTTCAAGGGCGCGGTGAAGGAATTCACCGGCAAGGACTTCCCCGATAGCGCGTGGGATCAGCTCTGGGGCGGCATCTGCGCCGTGTTCGACAGCTGGATGAACGAGCGTGCTATTCTCTACCGCCGCATGAACCAGATCCCCGAAGAGTGGGGCACAGCCGTCAACGTACAGGCTATGGTCTACGGCAATATGGGCAACAACTCGGCTACTGGCGTTGCATTCTCGCGCGACGCAGCCACCGGCGAGAATATGTTCAACGGCGAATATCTGATCAACGCACAGGGCGAGGATGTCGTCGCCGGCATACGCACTCCCCAGCAGATCACCGTCGAGGGTTCGCGCCGCTGGGCTGCCCTGCAGGGCATATCCGAGGAGGAGCGCGCATCCAAATATCCTTCGCTCGAAGAGTCGATGCCCGCATGCGCTGCCGAGCTCATCAACATAGCACATAAGCTCGAAGACCACTACAAGGACATGCAGGACATGGAGTTTACCATTCAGGACGGCAAGCTCTGGATGCTCCAGACCCGCAACGGCAAGCGCACCGGCGCCGCCATGGTGAAGATAGCCATGGATCTGCTCCGCGCAGGCGAGATCGACGAAAAGACCGTGCTGAACCGCATGGAGCCGCAGAAGCTCGACGAGCTTCTCCACCCCGTCTTCGACAAGACTTCGCTTAAGAAAGCCAAAGTGGCCGCAAAGGGTCTGCCCGCTTCTCCGGGTGCCGCTACCGGCCAGATCGTATTCTCTGCCGACGATGCCGAGGCATGGGCTGAAAAGAAAAAGAAAGTGGTGCTCGTGCGTATCGAGACATCGCCCGAAGACCTCCGCGGCATGGCCGTGGCTCAGGGCATTCTCACCATGCGCGGCGGCATGACATCGCACGCGGCCGTAGTTGCACGCGGCATGGGCAAGTGCTGCGTCAGCGGTGCCGGTGAGATCCGCATAGACTATAAGGCAAAAACTGTGGAAATGGGCGGCAAGACCTATGCCGAGGGCGACTGGATCTCGCTCAACGGATCGACCGGTGACGTCTATGACGGTCAGGTGCCCACCACCGATCCCGAACTCGACGGTGACTTCGGCGCTATCATGAATCTCGCGGCTAAATATACCAAGACTCTCGTGCGCACCAACGCCGACTCGCCCCGCGATGCCAAGCAGGCACGCCACTTCGGCGCTCAGGGCATCGGTCTCTGCCGTACGGAGCACATGTTCTTCGAAGGCGACCGCATCAAGGCTGTGCGCGAAATGATCCTTTCGAGCGATGTCGAAGGACGCCGTCAGGCTCTCGCAAAGCTGCTCCCGATGCAGCGTGGCGACTTCGAGGGTATCTTCGAAGCCATGGACGGATATGGAGTCACCATCCGTCTGCTTGATCCACCGCTGCACGAGTTCGTACCTCATCAGACCGCTACCCAGAAAGTCATGGCCGAAGAGATGGGTCTGACTCTCGAAGAGGTCAAGGCCAAGGTAGATTCGCTTGAGGAATTCAACCCCATGCTCGGTCACCGCGGCTGCCGTCTGGGTATCACCTATCCCGAGATCACCGAAATGCAGACCCGCGCCATCATAGAGGCCGCTCTCGCCGTGAAGGCACGTGGTATCGACGTTCATCCTGAAATCATGATCCCGCTGGTAGGCTCGCTCAAGGAGATCCAGAATCAGGCCGACGTGATCAACATCACCGCAGCCAAGGTGTTTGAAGAAAAAGGTCAGAGCGTTCCCTACAAGGTAGGAACAATGATCGAGGTGCCCCGCGCAGCTCTGTGCGCAAACGACATCGCCACAGTGGCCGACTTCTTCTCGTTCGGTACCAACGACCTCACTCAGATGACATTCGGATTCTCGCGCGACGACGCTCCCAAGTTCCTCAAATTCTACAAAGAGCACGGCATCATCAAGACCGATCCCTTCGAAGTGCTCGATCAGGAAGGCGTAGGACAGCTCGTCCGCATGGGCGTAGAGAAAGGCCGTTCGGTGAAGCCCGAGCTCAAGGTAGGTATTTGCGGAGAGCATGGTGGCGAACCCTCTTCGGTGAAGTTCTGTGCCAAGCTCGGCATGGACTACGTCAGCTGCTCGCCCTTCCGCGTGCCCATCGCCCGCGTAGCTGCGGCGCAGGCTGCTATCGAGGATTAATCCTTAGTAACTGAAACCAGACAATTAGGTCGTAACACCTTGCTTTGCAGGGGTTACGGCCTAATTTACTCTTAGACCTCCAGCTCATTCCGACACGCTTTCCGAGCAGTTTGAACGTAAATGTTTAGAAATTGCTTAGACTTTTTACCCCCTCTGCTTAGAGCGTGTTTAGAGCGGTGTTTAGAGCGTTTAATCAGCCGTAAATCTCTGATTAATAAAAAAAAGCCCACAGGCATCAAATATTAATCATATATCAAACAAGAGAGTTATGGCAACCCTAAGACCATGCGTTCAGAAGCAACGCTCAGACGGGTACTATCCCGTCTACATCCGGGTCATACAAAACAGAAAACCCGGGTATATCAAAACCGACAAACTAGTCGCACCCTCCTCGGTGACCAAGACCAAGGAAATTCGCGACAACGAAGTACTACGCTACTGTACTCAGCTCATCTCCGACTATACACGTCGTCTCAATCTTCAGGATACGTCTATCTGGACTGTTCAGGAAGTTGTGTCATTCCTACAGACGAAAGAGAGCGATGCGAGTTTCACAGACTACGCGAAGCTCCACATCAACCGAATGATCAATTCAGGTCACGAGCGCAACGCCAAGAACTACAAGATGGCTGTGCAGAGTCTGGAACGATACCTCGGCACCAACCAAATCATGTTTTCGTTCCTTTCTTCAACAGTACTCCAGAAGTGGATAAAGTCGCTCATGAACAAGGCGCGTTGCAAGGAAATGTACCCCGTCTGCATCCGTCAAATATTCAAGGCGGCTATCCTTGAACTGAACGATGAGGAGAAAGGGATAATCCGTATCAAGTTCAATCCATGGTTGAAAGTCTCCATCCCAAAGGCTGACAAGGCTGAACAAAAGGCAATCAGTGCCGAGGAATGTCGAGAGTTCTTCAACCGTCCTCTGCCAAAATCAAAAATGCTGTCCCCTCTGCCGGAGTTCGGACGTGACGTGGCGAAACTTGTACTTTGCCTCGGCGGCATCAACACAGTTGATCTCTACAACATGAAGAAGGTCGACTACTACAACGGCATCCTTCATTACAAGCGAGCAAAGACCCGCCACAGTCGTTCCGACGAGGCGTATATGGAAATGCGCGTCGAACCGTTCATCCAGCCTATATTCGACAAGTATCTCGCCGGAGAAGATGACGAATATCTCTTCATCTTCCATCAGCGATACTGCGATTCCGACAGCTTCAATGCCAACGTCAATTCCGGAATAAAGAAGATTTGTACGGATATGGGCATAACCGACAAGGACAAGAAATACAGCGGCTATACGTTCCGTCACACATGGGCTACCATAGCCCAGAACGACTGTGACGCGAATCTGTTCGAGGTAGCGTTCGGCATGAACCATAGCCACGGTTTCAGAGTGACCCGAGGCTACGTCAAACTCGACTATTCTCCTGCATGGCGGCTCAACGCCAAGGTCATCGAGTTCGTTTTCTTCAGTGACCAAAAGAGCAAGCAGGGAAAAGCCAAGGACTTTGAGGAAACAGAAGACAAGCTCTTCCGTATATCAAAGAAGATGATGATATATGGACGTGCCTACTTCAAAGGCAAAGTCATCGCTGAACTTACAGACATAGGCTTCGGCACAGTCGATTCAATAATCAAGGCTCTCGCAGCCCAGTTCCCTGACGATATTCCGGAAGGCTGCGCCGTACAGTTCCGAATCACCAACTGCGATTCACAGAAAGAGGTGGTTTACGAGCGAACCAAAGGAAAAGGCTTCTGAACCTGCCAAGCCCGAGTGAGAGCGAGCTTCAAAACTCCACATTAGGGAACAGACCCAAAACATCTCCTTGCCTGCCGTGCCGGTCGTATTGACTGGCATGGTTTTTTTATTTCCCTAAAGTCGTAGTCTTACGGTGTCAACTGCCGAGAATACCGGGTGCGATAGTGCGTAAATCCCTTTCTCCATCCCCATGCAGCCACCTTGGAAAGCTGACGATAAAGGAAGCGGATGGCATAGATTATAATTTCTATCGTCCAACGGAATATGAAGAGCGCAATGCGGAACAGCGTCAATACTATCCAGCAGACACCCTTGAACAGCAGGTTGAAAAGAGTGAGATATATGAATAATAGAAGCTCGGGCATAATCGTATTCTTTATGGTTTCCGAGGGAGTATCCCTCATGCAAATATACTAAAAATCAGCGAGTTGAACAAATTTTCAAGTCAATAAATCACACGAAATCAAGTGATTAATTTATTGGCGCTGACATTCTCGTTTCAACAATGATATTGCATCCTATTGAGTGAATTTAGAGGCTTACGAAAGCTCTTTTATTCCCTTATGCACCGTCAAAACAAATGCCATGAATTGATACATAAAACACCATGCTTTAAAGATTATGATTTTCAAATCCCCGTCATTTAAGTTATAAATCATCGAATCAAGGCTCATGCGACATTACCACATTAACTCATGTTCCATGAAACGTGATTTTGCGCATCGCTAAATTCCATACGATAATATGTGAGATTTTGATATATGCAAAATGATGTATTATCCTATGGGATATGATTCAAAGTCCATCGTATCATATCGCATAAAGTTTCGTGGTATTGGGTTATATCCCGGTGACACTTGAAACATTATGTGAATGTTCATATTGCGACAAGGCATTATGTATGAAGTATAAATCATGCCTCGCGGTCTTTTGAGAAAAGTGTTGTGCATTTCCATGGGAGCAGGCCGGAATCGGTAGATTTGCTCCTGAGAACCTTGTGGGCATATGCCGTTTTCTACAGTTTTTGGGAAGCAAGTTGTGCTTTTCGCCGTACAAAATCCTGCCGGATTTCGCCCTCTGAAAAGCCACTTGCCGACCGCTACGCGGCGGTGGAGGCTGCCGCCTCTGTTTCGCCTCCGGCGAGAATCCGATGGATATGGCCCACTGTAAACAGCAATCACAGTCAAAATGAACCGTAGAATCAAGAGAATCGAACTACGCCTTACGGAAGCCGAGGCGCAGTTTATCAGGGAGAAATCAAAGGGCTACCGCTCTGTCAGTCAGTATATACGGGATGCCGTAGCAGAGTTTTCAGACACAGATGCCAAACGACGGCTGGAGCTGATCAATGAGCTTGGCAAGCTATATCGCGAGTATCACAACGAGCTGTTCCATCTGTCCGCCAATCTCAATCAGGTGGTCAAGAGAGCCAACGAACTTGCCGTTGCAGGTCTGCTGAGTAAGTCGTATCTGGAGAAAACAGTCATTCCTGCGGTACGCGGTATCGAGGGCACAGTTTCAGCCATCAGAAGCGCACTTCTTGACGTAACGAAACAAGCCACATTACTTCATCGGGGCAAATAATATCGCACCATAGTCCATAAATTATGATGTTCCGGGACGTGATGTAGAATTTTGTGAAATATGATTCTTGTCGCTGCATTGCATGAAGTATTATTCAAGGGTATAAACTTCATGGCACAAGAGATATTCATTTATAAATTCAGGCTTCATGCTTGAAAAATCGTGCAACATGATTTTATGAGTTATAGCCCATAGAGCCATATCGCCACAAGACGTGGAACCAAAACACATCAGTCGTAATGAAGAAATATATGATTCATACCCCATAATTCAAAGGGTAATAAATCAAAGTACAACATTTCACGAACCATGATTGCAACAATCCTTCCCGGCAGTCCCAACTTCCATGCCGTTCTTTACAACGAGCGCAAGGTTGCCAAAGGCACGGCTCGTCTTATCGAGATAAAGAACTTCGGGATTCTCGAAGACATAGACAGCTTCGGTAAGCCTGCTCCTGAAGAGCTGCGCTCTTATCTCCAGACCTATTCAGAACGGAACGGGCGGATCCGTCAGACCCAATTTCATCTTGCAATATCCTGCAAAGGGAAGGAAATGACAGAAGACGAGTTGCTCGACTTCGCCCACGCCTATCTCAAAGAGATGGGGTATGGTCAGGAGGGTCAGCCGTTGCTCGTATATGCCCACCGCGATACGGAAAACAATCACATTCACATCGTCACATCAAGGGTCGCGCCGGACGGAACCAAGATTAACGACAGTCAGGAGCGGATACGCTCTCAAAGGGCAATCGACAGGATTCTCGGCCAGGACGCACGGAAGAAAACAGAGAAGGATTTGGAAAAAGCCAAGGGTTACTGCTACACCTCGATGGCACAGTTCAAGGCTCTCCTCTCCTCCCTCGGGTATGAGAGCTATGTCAAGGACGACACATTATATATAAAGAGGCAGGGAACCGTCCAGATGAAGGTTGCTGTCTCTGAGATTGAAGATTCCTTCCCGGAGCGCAGACGAAACCGTCAGCGACAGTGGGAGATAAAGGCTCTACTGTTGAAGTATCGTAACGTCAATACCGATGTAAAGGGACTACAGGCAGACTTGAAGAAGAACTTTGGCATCGACCTTGTTTTCTTCGGGCGAAAGGACAAGCCTTATGGATATATCATTATCGACCATAATAGAAAGTCACTATGTTTGCATCAGATTAGCTGACGGGGCGCTCAACGGGGGCTGTCTGCCCCCTTGCCGCTAAGGCTTTCCCCCGAGAGGAGTGAGGAGAAAAGATAGACGTAAGGGCAATTGCATGTAAATTTGTAAAAGCAAAATACATTAACAGCAAAACCGATACGTCTATGGTACAAAGTAACAAAAAAGATTTCAGCGGACAAAATATCTCTATTGGTATTGACGTCCATCTGAGAACATGGAGTGTCACGGTGCTCACCCCCTCTGGGTTTATGCGCACTCATACTCAAAAGGCTTCGGCCAAAGAGCTCTTTGAACATTTGAACAAGCATTATCCTAACGGTAGCTACCATGCAGCCTACGAGACGGGGTTTTCTGGCTTCTCGACCTATTATGCCCTGACTGAGCTTGGTATAAAATGCACCGTGGTACATGCTGCTGACGTTCCGACCACCCAGAAGGAAAAGGTCTCGAAGTCAGACCCGGTGGATTCAAAAAAGCTGGCCAAAGCCCTTATGCGCGGCGAGCTCGGCAGTGTGTACATTCACTCGAAGGACAGCCTCG